>NZ_JBEOXI010000231.1:0-12745 GCF_040296465.1 Streptomyces sp. NPDC002130 | reverse complement strand
CTTCGACGCGCTGGTCCAGGCCCCAGCCTTGCGCGTCCTCGATCTTGGTCTGCACCGGGCCCCCCCGGGGGGGCGGTGGCCGGTGTCAGCCGGAGCGGCGGCGGGCGGCCGTACGGCGCTTCAGCGCACGCCGTTCGTTTTCGCTGGTCCCGCCCCACACGCCGATGGACTGCCCGGTGTCCAGGGCCCATTGCAGACACTGCTCCTGCACGGGGCAGCGCCGTCGGCACACGGCCTTGGCCTGCTCCGTCTGCAACAGAGCCGGGCCGGAGGTACCGATCGGGAAGAAGAGCTCGGGGTCCTCGTGCCGACAGGCAGCGTGGTCTCGCCAGTTGTCCATCGAAGTCACCTGCATCGCAGTAGAAACGTGCTCTCTCGCATGCTTACTCCCTTTCGGGTGACCTGTCGATGCCCGGTGAAACAGGGCGTTCCCGGACAGTCGTTCACTGCTCCCGCATGCCCCAGGGTGAGCCGTAGTCCGTCAGCAGGTCCAGGAACGGCCGGGCGGGGAAGGCCTCCGGGCCCAGTACCCCGGCACCGGACCAGGCGCCCGTGGCGAGGAGTTCGAGCGCGACCACGGGGTTGACCGCCGTCTGCCACACCACGGCCTGGGAGCCGTACTCGGCCATGGACCACTGGTTGTCGACCACGTGGTACAGGTACACCTCGCGAGGCTCGCCGTCCTTCACGCCCCGCACCCAGGTGCCCGCACACGTCTTGCCGTGCATCCGCTCGCCCAGCGTCGCCGGGTCGGGCAGGCACGCGGCGACCACGTCCCGGGGCGAGACCTTCACCGGCCCCTCCGGCCCGGGCACGGTCACCGGGTCGGTGCGGTCCAGGCCCAGCAGGTGCAGGGTCCGCAGCGTCTCGACGAACTCCCGGCCCAGGCCGTACTTGAAGGTCACCCTGCGGGCGTCGACCCAGCGCGGGACGAGCAGCACCTCCTCGTGCTCCACGTTCACGCACTCGACCGGGCCGATGCCCTCGGGGAAGTCGAAGACCTCGGGCTCGCTGAACGGCTCGGTGGTGAACCAGCCCTTCCCGCCCTCGTAGACGACCGGCGGGTTGAGGCACTCCTCGATGGTGGTCCAGATGCTGAACGAGGGCGCGAAGTCGTAGCCGTCGACGGCCAGGTTCGCGCCGTCGCGGATGCCGATCTCCTCGATCTCGTCGAAGAGTTCGTCGGCGGCGTACCGCGCGAAGACGTCCGACAGGCCCGGCTCCACCCCCATGCCGACGAGGGCCAGCAGCCCCTCCTTCTCCCAGTCCGCGGCCTGCGCGAACTGCTCGTCGCCGAGCTTGACCCCGCACTCCTCGTACGGCCGCTCGGCGTGCGGACGGGACAGCGACATCGCCATGTCGAGATAGGTGGCACCCGCGGCGCGGGCCGCACGGAACAGAGGCATCACGAAGCGGGGGTCGGTGGCGTTGAGGAGGACGTCGCAGCGATACGAGGCGAGCAGGCGCGCGACGGCACTCTCGTCGCTCGCGTCGACCTGTTCCGCCGTGAAACGCGCGTCGTCGCCGAGCGCCGCGACCGCCGCCTCGGCGCGGTCCGGGTCGTAATCGGCCACCACCATGGCCTCGAAGAACGGCCGCCGGGCCGCGATCCGGGTGACGGCCCCGCCCACACCACCGGCTCCCACGAGCAGTACACGCATGACAGAAACTCCCTATTTGCGAAGAACGTGACGCGTCCTTGCAGAGATGAAACGCCGCCCTGGGACATAAGGTCAATGGCGTTGGCATAAGGAGGGAGTCGTCGTGCCGAAGCCCGTGGTGCCCGAGGAGAAACGCCGTCGGCGCAGGCCCACCAAGAGCGGCACCGTGCTGTCCGAGCAGCTGATCGTCGAGACCGCGCTGCGCATGCTGCGCGAACACGGCAGCGCGGGACTGACCGCCCGCCGGCTCGGCCTCGCCCTGGACGCCGACCCGAGCACGCTCTACCGGTACTTCCGGGGCATGGACGAGCTGACCCTCGCCATCGGCGACGCGCTCATCGGCCAGGCCCTTCAGGGATGGCGGCGAACGGGGGAGTGGAGGGAGGACCTGCGCTCCTTCGGGCTGCGCATCCACGCCGCGTATCTCGCCCATCCGCAGGCCGCCCTTCTGACCACGAACCGCGTCACGGGCCGGGCCCATGAGCTGGCCGCCGACGAGGCCGTCCTGGACGTGCTGCGCACGGCCGGTTTCCCGTTGCCCGACACCGTGCGCATCTACCACGCCTTCATCGACCAGACCCTGGCCTTCGCCGCGCTGGACGCCGCTTCGCTGGCCCTGCCCAGCGACTCGCTGCACGCCGACGAGGACATGTGGCGCTCCACGTACGCCCGTCTGCCCGCCACCACCCATCCCCGCATCGCCGAGGCGGCGCCGCTGCTCGCCACCCGCATGCTCACCAGCGCCTATCCGGCGGCCCTGGAGATGCTGCTGGACAGTGCTGCGGCCCGGCTGGAGGCCGTCCGGGACTGAGCCGTCAGGGCCGCAGCGCCTGCGCCGCCGTCGCCGTCACCGTCTCCGCCACCTGCGCGAGCGCCGGCGAGTCGAGCTTCCACTGCTGCCAGTACAGCGGTACGTCGACCGTGCGGCGCGGGGCGATGCCGACGAGCCGGCCGTCGCGCAGCAGCGGGTCCGCCTGGGGTTCCGGCACCAGGCCCCAGCCCAGCCCGGCGGCCACGGCCTCGACGAAGCCCTCCGAGGTCGGCACGTAGTGCCGCAGGGCGCTCGCGGCGCCGCGCCCCCGGGTGAGTCCGCGGACGAAACCGTCCTGGAAGTCGTCGCGCCGGTCGAAGACCACCACGGGCACCTCCGTGAGCGCCTGCGCCAGGGGCCCGCCGAGGTGGCGCGCGGCGAAGGCCGGCGCGGCCACGGGCAGATAGCGCATCCGGCCGAGCGACCGCACGGAGCAGCCCGGCACGGGATCCGGCGAAGAGGTCACCGCCGCCATCACCGTGCCCTCCCGCAGCAGCGCGGCCGTGTGGTCCTCGTCCTCGCGGCGCAGCTCGAAGTAGAGCCGAAGCTCCTCCGGAACACGCGTGAGAACGGGCAGGAACCAGGTGGCGAGCGAGTCCGCGTTCACCGCCACGGACACCCGGGTGGGCTCCCCGTCGCCGCTCAGTCCGAGCTCCGCGTACGCGTCGTGTTCCAGCCGCGCCACCTGGCGGGCCAGCCGCACCAGCACCTCACCCGACTCGGTCGGCCGCACCGGCTTGGTCCGCAGCAGCAGGACGCGTCCCGTGCGCTGCTCCAGCGCCTTCACCCGCTGGCTGATCGCCGACGGCGTCACATGCAGCGCGGCCGCCGCCGCGTCGAACGTCCCCTCGTCGACGACGGCGAGCAGTGTCCGGACCTGGTCGAGCGGGAGATCCGTCATCATCATATGAGCTAATGATACGTAAGAATCTTTAGCTGGATCCGACCCGGCTGCTTACGTAGCGTCGACGCCATGACCAGCACCTTCACCGCCGGTGCAGCCGGTTTCGGCACCGGACTGTCCCTCATCGTCGCCATCGGCGCCCAGAACGCCTTCGTCCTGCGGCAGGGGATCCGTCGCCAGGCCGTCCTCGCCGTGGTCGGGATCTGCGCCCTGTCCGACGCGGCACTCATCGCGATCGGGGTCGGCGGGGTCGGCGCGGTGGTGGTGAAGTGGCCGGGCGCCCTCACGGTGGTCGGCTGGATCGGCGGCGCGTTCCTGCTGTGCTACGGCGCCCTGGCCGCCCGGCGGGTGTTCCGGAAGGACGGCGGCGCGCTGCGGACCGAGGGGGAGGCGTCGGGATCGGTGCGCCGGGCCGTGCTCACCTGCCTGGCGATGACCTGGCTCAACCCGCACGTCTACCTGGACACCGTGTTCCTGCTGGGGTCCGTCGCCGCCGATCACGGTTCGCTGCGCTGGAGCTTCGGCCTCGGCGCCGTGCTGGCCAGCCTGTGCTGGTTCACCGCCCTCGGGTTCGGCGCCCGCGTGCTCGGCCGTTTCCTCGCCAGGCCCGCCGCCTGGCGCGTCCTGGACGGCCTGGTCGCCGCCACCATGATCGTGCTCGGGGCCCTGCTCATCGCCGGGAGCTGAAAAAAATCGGTCGCCCGATGACCGGCGGTCGATGCGATAGTGATCGCGCCCTGAAGGTGTAGCGACCATCAAGAGAGTGGCGGCGCGTGGACACGAGTGAGAGCACGACGGACAAGCAGGAACCCGAAGCTCGGGCGCCCCGGCGGCGCTGGGCGATGGACACCCGCCCCCTGCGCCGCCCCGCCTACCGGCGGCTGTGGGGCTCGACCGCCGTCACGGCCGTCGGCAGCCAGCTCACCGCCGTCGCCGTCCCCAAGCAGATCTACGACCTCACCGGCTCCTCGGCCTGGGTGGGCGCCGCGAGCCTGGCCGGCCTCGTGCCGCTGATCGTGTTCGCGCTGTGGGGCGGGGCGATCGCCGACACCATGGACCGGCGCAAGCTGCTGCTGATCACCAACAGCGGCATCGCCGTCACCTCGCTGCTGTTCTGGCTCCAGGCCCTCACGGGCCTGGAGTCGGTGGCCGCGTTGATGCTGCTGCTCGCCGTGCAGCAGGCCTTCTGGGGCCTGAACGCACCGGCCCGCAGCGCCTCCATCGCCCGGCTGGTCCCCGCGGACGAGCTGCCCGCCGCGAACGCCCTGGGCTCGACGGTGATGCAGACCGGCCAGGTGGCCGGCCCGCTGCTCGCCGGCGCCCTCATCCCCGTCATCGGCCTGCCCGAGCTGTACCTCATCGACGCGCTGGCGCTGTGTGTGACGGTGTGGGCGGTGTACCGGCTGCCCTCGCTGCCGCCCCTGGCCGGCACCGTGGTGCGGCGCGCGGGCCTGAAGGAGATCGCCGCCGGTTTCCGCTACATCTCCGGCCACACCGTGCTGCTGCTGTCCTTCCTCGCCGACATCGTCGCCATGGTCCTCGGAATGCCCCGCGCCCTCTTCCCGCAGCTCGCCTCCCAGACCTACGCACCCTACGGCGAAGGGCTCGCGCTGGGCCTGCTGTTCGCGGCGATCCCCGTGGGCGCCGTGCTGGGCGGACTGTTCTCCGGCACCTTCTCCCGGGCCCGGCGGCACGGCCTGATGGTCATCGGGGCGGTGGTCGCCTGGGGCGTGGCCATCACGGGCTTCGGGCTGAGCGGCAACCTCTGGGTCGCGGTGGCCTTCCTCGCCCTGGCCGGGGTGGCCGACATGGTCTCCATGGTCTTCCGCGGGGCGATCCTGCTGTCCGCCGCCACCGACGAGATGCGCGGGCGCATGCAGGGCGTCTTCACGGTCGTCGTGGCGGGCGGGCCACGCCTGGCCGACGTGCTGCACGGCACCGCGGGCTCCGCCTTCGGCCCCCGCACCGCCGTGGTGGGCGGCGGACTGCTGGTCGTCGCGCTGATGCTGGTACTGGCCACCGCCGTACCGGCGCTGCGCCGCTACCGGGTCTGAGGTCGCACAGGGCTCACAGGGCTCCGCGCCGGTGCAGCGTGTACTGCTCCATCAGCTTGCCCCGGGTCATCTCCAGCCGGTGGGCGAGCACCTCGGCGACGTTGCGGACCAGCATCATCCCGAGCTCCGGATCCTCCTGGCACAGCTCCAGCACGGCCTGCGCGTCGAACTCGTAGGCCCGCACCGGGCTGAACGCCACAGCGCCGAAGTCCCAGGTGTACGGCGGGAACAGCCAGGACCAGCCGAGCAGGTCGCCCGCGCCGAGGCTGGCCACGGTCACCCGCTGCAGGGAGTTCACCTGCTGGTCCAGGGAGACGGCGCCGGAGCGGATGACCCAGAAGCGGTCGGCCGTGCCGTCCGCCTCGAAGATCCGGGCGTCCTCGGGGAAGGACACCTCCCGGGCCAGCGTCATCAGGCGCTGCCGCTGGGGCGGAGGCAGGGCGGTCAGGAGTTTGATCGCTTTGGTCATGCGGAGCTCCTCGCCGGGCGGTCGACTGCGGTGCTGTCCCTACGCCCATTTCAGCCGCTGCCCGGGCCGCGGGCACCTCGGCGTACGCGACTTCTTCCGGCGGGCCGCCCGGGCATGAAAAAGCCCTGGCTGGACGGGGGGGACCAGCCAGGGCCGTAAGCGGTGATGCACGGAGGAGCAGGAGTCGACTCCGTCACCACGTATATGAACCGTAAACCATTCGGTGGGCCGGTGCGCACCCGAAGACCGGGTTCCGTGACCCGTTTCACGTCCGGGTCACCGCGCGAGCACCCGCACCGTCTCCAGCTCCGGGTCCTCCGGGTCGGGCAGATGCATGCCCGCGTCCAGCCCCGTGCGCAAGTACGCCAGCACCGGCTCGGTCAGTCGCTCACCGGGAAGGACGGCCGGGATGCCGGGGGGATACGGCGTGATCATCTCGGCCGCGACCCGCCCGGCCGCCTCGGACACCGGCACGGTCTCGGCCGGGCCGAAGAACGCGTCCCGGGGCAGCACGGCCTGCTCCATCCGCAGCTCCGCCGGCGACGGCACGTCCACCCCCGGCGCCCTGGGCAGATCCGGCGCCGCCCGCGCCAGGTCCCGCAGCGCCTCCAGCAACTGCCCGGTGGTCTCCCGGTCGTCACCATGGGTGATCTGCGCGCCGATACGGCGGTGGTCCACCAGATGCGCGTCGATCTTCCGGTGCTCGCGCAGCCAGTCCGCCGCCTGGAAGCCCGTGATCCCGAGTCCGGTGAGGTCGATGACGCCGGGCAGCGGGTCGAGGTCGTCGGCCAGACCCGGGCCGCAGAAGTCGTCCCGGTCGTTGACGTGCAGGCCGTCGATCTGCTCGATGGAGGCCCGTACCTCGGCCGCGAGATCCAGCGCACCGCCCATCAGTTCCTTGCCGTGCAGCGCCATCTGCCGCCGCCAGCCGTCGAGCCCCGCGAAGATCAGCACCGACGGGCTGGTGGTGCCGAGCAGGTCCGCGCGCATCCCCAGCAGCTCCGGCGGAACCAGATCCCCCTGGAGGTGGAAGACCGAACCCTGCTCCAGGCCGCTGCCCATCTTGTGGATGCTGGTCACGCAGATGTCCGCGCCCGCGTCCATCGCCCACGACGGCAGATCGGGATGGAAGGGCAGGTGCGCGCCCCACGCCTCGTCGACGATCAGCGGCCGGGAGCGCCGGTGACACACGTCGGCGATCGCCCGCAGGTCGGCGCAGCCGCCGTACGGCGTGGGACTCGTGACGAGGGCGCCGCGCGCGTCCGGATGCGCGTCGAAGGCCCGGTCGAACTCCTCGGCGGACGGGGGATGGGCGAGGTTCCGCTCGGCGTCCCAGCGGGGCTCGACCCAGACGGGCTCGATACCGGAGATGATCAGCCCCGCCACCACCGACTTGTGGGCGTCGCGTCCGACCAGCAGTTTCTCGTGCGGTCCCGCGACCGACAGCATCGCGGCCTTCACCGACAGGGAGCTGCCGCACGTGCTGAAGAACGTGTGCTCGGCATGCACCGCGTCGGCCATCAGCTCCTGGGCGCGTTCCAGCACCCGCCCACGGGTCAGCCGGTCGTCCAGACCGCCCGAAGCCAGCACATCCCCGTGGAACACCGCGTCACCGAGGATCTCCCGGACCGCCGGATCCGCGCCGCGGGCCTGCTTGTGCCCGGGCGGTGTGAACGACAGATGCCCCTTGCGCCGGTACTCGTCCAGGGCTTCCAGAATCGGTGCTCGCGTGTGGTCGGCTGTCATGCGCACCGGGTTCCCGGCGTGTGCCCCCGCAATCCGGTCTCACCCGCACGGCCACCGGCATCCGTCCGGTCAGCCCTCCGGTGCGTGTTTGCCCGGCGTCACGATCTCGTCCAGCACCCGCAGCACCGCCTCGTAGGACATCCGCCGCACGGCCGCGTCCCGGGCCCCCTGCGGGTCGGTCGCGTCCAGTTCCTCGCTCCTGGACCGCCACGTCCGCTCCTCCTGCACCGCGCACTCCCTCGCACGCCGGATGCGCCGCAACAGCTCGTCCGAATCCACCACATCGGTCATGCACCCCCGCGTACCCGCCCAGCGCGCGGAAATGGCACCGGCACTCGGCCGTTCGAGGCGTTTTTCGGGCCCTCCGCCCGGACCGGAGGTTTGCAGGTGCGGTCAGAGGTGAGCCGAAGAGTAAGACCGCGGCGCTCACGCGGTGCGCGCCCCGAACGCCGCGGCAGGTCGAAGCAAGCAGTGGGTCCGAGGACCCGGGCAGGCCCACGCGGGCGGCCCCGGAACGCGGTCCGGACCCGTTTTCCGTCCGTGCTGTCAGGGAGCTGCAGAATGTGCGAGGAGCACATGATCCATTCCATAGGCGAGCCGCCCGGCGTTCACCGGGCCCGGCCGTGCAAACCGGCCGAGGCGCGCCGGGCGGTGGAGCTGGCGGTGGCCGAACGCTGCCGGGCCACCCACACCCCGTGCGACACCAACGCCCTGTCCGACGCGCTGCTCGTCGCCTCGGAGCTGACGACCAACGCGATCCTGCACGGCGGGGGTGTCACCGACTTCCAGGTGGATGTCGACGACCCCGGTGTGCGCGTCTCGGTCAGCGACCGCAGTGACGCGCTGCCCGTGACGGCGCCACGCACCGACCCGCACGGACGCATGCGGCACGGCGGCCACGGCTGGCCCATCGTCTGCCGGCTCGCCCGCGACGTCCGGGTGTCGGACCTGCCCTCCGGGGGCAAGTGCATCACTGCTGTCGTCCCCCTGTTCTGAGTGCCCGTGAGGCGGCACCCAGCAGATTGCACTGCAAAGCGGAGTTTGTTCCCCCGAGTGCAGGGCAGACGCAGTTTCGTGCTTCGGACCGGAGGCGCGCCAGCGGGAGCGGTATGACTGCCCCGGAGGCCTCCAGGCGATCCGGGCGGCACCCTTCCCGCGGTCAGTCCCTGAAACCACCGTTCAGGAGCGAATCCGCATGCTCATCGAAACGCCCACCCATCGTCCCGGCACGCCCGAAACGACGACCCCCGCTTCCCGGCGGCGTCACGACGACGCCCCCGACACCGCCGCCCTCTTCGCCCGGATGGCGGAGCTGGAGGAGGGTCCCGAGCGGGAGGCCGTCCGCGACGAACTGGTCACCCTGTGGCTGCCCATGGCCCACCGGATCGCCGGCCGCTTCCGCGACCGCGGAGAGTCGATCGAGGATCTCCGGCAGGTCGCCGCACTGGGCCTGGTGAAGGCCATCGACCGGTTCGACCCGAGCCGGGGTGCCTTCGAGAGTTACGCCGTCCCCACCATCACCGGTGAGGTCAAGCGGCACTTCCGGGACCGTATGTGGGCCCTGCGGGTGCCCCGCCGTGTGCAGGAACTGCGCAACAAGGTGCGGGTGGCACGCCGTGAACTCACCCAGAACCCGGGCAGCCCCGAGCCCTCCGTGGCGGATCTCGCCACGCACACCGGCCTCAGCGAGGAAGAGGTCAACGCGGGACTCGAGGCCCTGGACAGCTTCAGCACCCTGTCGCTGGACGCCGAACTCTCGGCCGACGACGACGGCTACAGCCTCGCCGACACCCTCGGCGCGGCCGACTCGTCCTACGACATCGTCGTGGACCGCGAGTCCGCCAAGGAAGGCCTGCGCCGCCTGCCGGAACGCGAACGGGCCATCCTCTACATGCGCTTCTTCGAGGACATGACCCAGAGCCGTATCGCCGACCACCTCGGCATCTCACAGATGCACGTCTCCCGCCTCATCAGCCGCAGCTGCGCCCGTGTGCGCGACGAGGTCATGGGGCAGCGGACGGGCAACCGGGGCAGCGGCGGCCCCTCCACCACGGCCTGACCATCCGACCCACGAGGAGCAAAACGACCATGCTGAGGCCCCACCCCACCGTGCTGCGCCGGCTCGTCGACGAGTACGAGGCCCTGTCGGCCGCCGAGGCCGCCCACGGACCGGCGGAGCCGAACCCCAGGGCACGCGACCTGGCGTACACGCTGTGCGTGTCCACGGGCACCCGCGACGTCCAGCGCGCCCTGGAGGCCGCCCACCAGTGGCTCGCAACCGCACCCGCACCGGTTCGCGAACCCGCCGCGCCGATGGCCGGGCAGCGCATGCCGGTCACGGAGCCCGCCTGATCCCCGTGTGCCACTGAGCGACGGGGAGGACGAGGCCGAACGAGGGCCCGGCCGACGGCGCAAGCCGCGGCCGGGCCCGTTCGCGCCACGAGACCGAAACGCCAGGAGTTCCATGTCCACAGCGGGGCGTGAGGCCGCCGCCGACGACGGCGAGCTGGAGCGCCTGCGCGCCGAGGTACGCGACCTGCGGGCCCGTGCCCAGCCCTGCGCCCGCTGATCTCGCAGGCGCACGGCGTTCTCCAGGGGCGATAAGCGCTGCCGGACGGGGAGAGCGCCTTCGCGCTGATGCAGCGGGCGTCCCAGCGGTCCGACGTCAGGCCGCGCACGCTGGGCGTCCTGGTGACCGCAGCGCGGCCCGACGGCTTGGACGCCCCGTGGTTCCCGCGGCGGGTCCGGGAGGCGGAACCGGCCCCGACCTTCACGCAGGCGCACCGGTCCGGGTCCTGCAGCCGGAGTGCCGTCCTGAAGGCCGTGCTGCGTTCCACCCTGGCGGTGACCGGGACCGGCATGGGCGACGTGCAGTGCCCTGACCCGGCGCGCGGAGGTGTGCGCATCAGGCAGCACACCGGCCTCACGGCCGAGTTCGTCGACTTCTTCGCCCGCTCGGCGCGGACGGCACCTCCTGCGCTCGGGCCGCCCGGGGCGTCGCCGCGCCGCCCGCGGATCGAGTCTGCGCCGGTCCTGAGCCCGTTACGGGAGTGACGCTGCCGTGTCGCTGATGAGACAGCACCCGGCCGACAACCGGAATCCCCTGGTCCGGGGGTTGTGCAGGGTGTGTGAACGCCGACCCGGGGCATCCGGACTGCCGGGAGGTCGACATGAACACGAGTGCGATGGCACAGGGCGGTCGGTCGCGGGCCCGGCGGATGGCGCGGGGCTCTGTGACCGAGGGGGCGGCACGGGCGGGTTTCGCCGCCCGGGGCGTGATCTATCTGCTCGTCGGAGCGCTGGCCCTGCAGATCGCCTTCGGCGACACCGGCCGTCAGGCCGACCGCGGGGGAGCCCTTCAGGAGCTGGCGCAGAAGCCGTTCGGCGCGGTGCTGTTGTGGGCGCTGGGCATCGGGCTCGTCGGCATGGCCCTGTGGCGGCTGTCCGAAGCCCTCTTCGGCTCGATCGGCAAGGACGGCCGCAGCGCACGCAAGCGGCTGATGGCGACGGTCCGCTTCGCGTTCTACGTCTTCGTCGCCTACTCGGTGCTGACCTTCGCGGTCAGCCGCCACCAGAGCGGCGGATCCAGCGACCAGCAGTCCCGGGACGCCACGGCCAGGGTTTTGGAGATACTCGGAGGTCAGTGGCTGGTCGGCGCCGCGGGGATCGGCATCGTCGTGGCCGGCGGCTGGATCGCCGTACGCGCGGTGCTGCGCAAGTACCACGACAAGCTCCGGCTGGGTGAGATGAGCCGGCGGACGCGGCAGCTGGTGGACGTCACGGGCGTGGCCGGCGGTGCGGCCCGAGGGCTGGTGTTCGCGGTGGCCGGTGTCTTCGCCGTCCGCGCGGCCATCGACTACGAACCCGACAAGGCAAAGGGCCTGGACGACACCCTGCGCACCTTCGCCGACACTCCGCTCGGCCCCTGGCTGCTGGTGTGCGTCGCGGCCGGGCTGGTGATGTTCGGAGTGTTCTCCTTCGCCATGGCCCGGTGGCGGCGCGTCTGAGCCGCGTTTCGTGGGGAACACGATGCGAATGAGCGATTCCGAGATTCCGCATGGCGATGGCCGGCCCGTGGACATGTACCTGGACCTCCTGCGCATCCGGATGGACACGGAGGACTACCGCCTTCTGATGCGCGCGGTGGAACCCGTCCTGGAGGCGATCGAAGAGGAACGCCTGTCCAGCCTCGACTTCGCGCTCGACTCCGGGGGCGACGACGAACTGCCCCAGGAGGTCCGCGACGAGGTGGCGCTCGTCATCGCCACCGCCGTCACCGGCCGCCTGGACAACGAAGTGGTCGAACTCCACGTCGACGACACCGGCCCGGTCAGGATCGTCACGGACGCCACCACTGCGTCCGACCCGATCCGCCTCGGCGAGATAGCCGACTACATCCGGGACCGGCACAAGCAGACCGAGGAGCTGCGGGGCATCGCCGAGGTGAGCGGGCTGCCCACGGACTTCTGACGGGCAGCGGCTCCATGTTGCTCATCGCGGGGTTCTCACCCCTTGGGCGCGGCCACCGGCACGTCCAGCGGCCGGGCGAGTCCCACCACGCCCTCGTCCAGTCGCTCCAGGTGCCGCAGCACGCGGTCGGTGATGCGGCCGTAGCGCGGCGTACCGGCGTCGGATCCCAGCAGGGAGGCGATGCTCGGCCCGGTCTCGACCTGCGCGTCCGCGTGCTCGTCGGCGACCCGGGCCGCGATCGTCTCGATGTTGCGCACCGTGCGCCCGGCGGCCCCGCGCAGTCGCGGGTCCGCCGCGATGGAGGGATGCGTGGGCAGCAGTTCGGCGGTCGCCGCCAGCGTCCGCGCGTGATACGCGCACGTCTCCAGCAGCGCCACCACGTAGCGGGCCGTGTGCCGCCGCGTCCGCAGGGGTGTGACCGGGTGGATCAGCGGCTGGGTCGCGGCCCGCAGATCGGCCAGTGACTGGTCCAGATCCCGCGCCTTGTCCAGCAGCTCGTCCGCGGGCCCGCCGCTGAGCTGGCCGACCGCGGCCTCGGTGACATCGGCCAGCCGCTCCAGCACGGTGCCCAGCAGCTCGTTCGTACGGCGGTCCGTCTGCACCGGCAGGACCAGCGCCGCAGCGACCACC
>NZ_JBEOXI010000230.1:0-12909 GCF_040296465.1 Streptomyces sp. NPDC002130 | reverse complement strand
GCTTCGCGAAGAAGCCACCGGCTGAAGCTTTTTGCGCGCCTCTCCTGGGCGGCGCGGCACGCTGGCTACCGTCGGCGGCATGGACGGTCGACGCCCGGGATGGCGCGCGTGTGTGCTCAGCGGGGCGGTGTTCGCGGTCTGCATGGCCGGCACCACACTGCCGACTCCCCTCTATCCCCTCTACCAGGACAAGTTCGGCTTCTCCGAGCTGACGGTGACCGTGGTGTACGCCTTGTACGCCTTCGCGGTGATCGGTGTGCTGCTGCTGGTCGGCAACGCCTCGGACGCCGTGGGCAGACGCCCGGTACTGCTGTGCGGCCTGGGGTTCGCGGCCTTGAGCGCCGTCTGTTTCCTGGGTGCCACCGGTCTCGGCTGGCTCTACGCGGGGCGGCTGCTGTCGGGACTGTCCGCCGGGCTGTTCACCGGGGCCGCAACGGCGTACGTGATGGAGCTGGCGCCCGAGGGCGGTGCCTCCCGGGCCACGTTCGTGGCGACCGCGGCCAACATGGGCGGGCTGGGCTGCGGTCCCCTGCTCTCCGGGCTTCTCGCGGAGTACGCACCCTGGCCGCTGTATCTGCCGTTCGCCACCCACCTCGCCCTGGTGGCCGCCTCGGCCGCCGTGCTGCTGTGGCTCGCGGAGACGGTACGGGAACGGCAACCGCTGCGCGCCGTACGCCCGCAGCGGCCCGCGCTGCCCCCGCGGGTGCGGGCGGTGTTCGGTCCCGCCGCCACCGCCTCCTTCGTCGGATTCGCCCTGTTCGGGGTGTTCACCTCGGTCAGTCCGGCCTTCCTCGTGGAGTCCCTGGACGTGGACGACCACGCCGTGAGCGGACTGATCGTCGCGCTGGCCTTCTTCTCGTCGACGGCCGGGCAACTGGCGGTCGGCCGGGTCGGCGCACGGCGCTCCCTGCCGCTGGGGTGCGCCGGGCTCCTCGCCGGTCTTGCGCTGCTCGCCGGTGCGCTGCGGTGGGACCAGATGGCCCTGCTGATCGCCAGCGCGCTCGTCGGCGGGATCGGCCAGGGCCTGGCGTTCCGCGGTGCCCTGTCCGACGTGGCCGAGGCCTCGCCCGCGCACCAGCGCGCGGCGGTGATCTCGACCCTGTTCGTGGTGGCCTACGCGGGCATCTCCCTCCCGGTCATCGGCGTCGGCCTGCTGACCGGTCCGATCGGCCTGGAGGGGGCGGGGCTGGTGTTCATCGCGTGCATGGCGGTCCTGGTCGTGACCGCGGCCGTGTACCTGGTACGCCGGCCGGCACCGGCCCGGGTGTGAGCGCGTGCGACCGTGAGACCCATGGGTGAGCCGGTGGAACGGGTCGACGAGCAGGACCGGGTGGTCGGGGTGGTCGACCGGGACGAGGCGATCCGCAACGGCTGGCTGCACCGAGTGGCGACGACGGTCTGCCGAGACGCACGGGGGCGCGTGCTGGTGCACCGCAGGCCGGAGCACCTGTCCCGCTTCCCGGGCCATCACGACTGGCTGATCGGCGGGGGCGTCGCGGTCGGCGAGTCGTACGAGCAGGCGGCGGCCCGGGAGCTGGCGGAGGAGCTGGGCGTCCGGACCCGGGTGCGGTTCGTGTTCTCGTTCCTCTGCCGTGGTGCGATCAGCCCGTACTGGCTCGGGGTGCACGAGGCCGTCGTCCCGGAGCGCCTCACCCCCGACCCGTCCGAGATCGCCTGGCACGACTGGTTCAGCGAGGCGGAGTTCCGGGAGGTGATCCGGGAACGGCTGTTCGTCCCCGACGGCCTGGATGCCCTGCGGCGCCACCCCGGCCTCGGCTCACCGACCGCCACGTAGCCGCCGACTGCCCCCTGTGCGTGGGCCGTTCACCCGAGCGCGCCCGGACAGCTCCGGTCGGCGCGGCCGCGGGCGGGGAGCGTCACGACGACGACCGGGACACCAGCTCCGTGGCCAGGACCATCTGCCGGCGCTCCAGGCCGCGGGACGCGAGCGGGCGGCGGTCGGCGACCTCGGTGAGCAGGAGGTCTATCATTCGGCGGCCCATCTCCTCGATGGGCTGCCGGACGCTGGTGAGGGGCGGCTCCATGTGGCGGGCGATGGCGGAGTCGTCGTAGCCGACGAGCGCCACGTCCTCCGGGATGCGGCGGCCCGCCTCGCGCAGCGCCCGGCGGGCGCCGGACGCGGTGACGTCGGAGGCGGCGAAGACCGCGTCGATGTCGGGGTGGCGCTCCAGCAGGGCCGCCATGGCCCGGTGCCCGCCCTCCTCCGTGAAGTCCCCCGCCTCGATCAGCCCCTCGTCCACCCCGAGGCCGGCGTCGCTCATGGCCTCGCGGTAGCCGTCGACACGGCGCTGCGCACCGTAGACGTCGAGGCGGCCGGTGATGTGGGCGACCCGGCTGCGGCCGCGGGAGAGCAGATGCTCGACGGCCTGGCGGGCACCGCCGTAGTTGTCCGAGTCGACCGAGGGCAGGGTCTCAGCCGCCGAGCGCGGGCCGCTGATCACCGCCGGGATCTCCAGCTGGGCCAGCAGGTCGGGCAGCGGATCGTCGGCGTGCACCGAGACCAGCAGGACCCCGTCCACGCGGTGCGCCGCCAGGTACTGGGCGAGCCGGGCGCGTTCGCGGTCGCTGCCCGCGAAGATCAGCAGCAGCTGCATCTCCGTGTCGGACAGCGCCGCCCCGACGCCCTTCAGCATGTCCGAGAAGTACGGCTCCGCGAAGAACCGGGTCTCCGGCTCGGGCACGACCAGCGCGATCGCGTCCGTACGGTTGGCGGCCAGGGCGCGGGCAGCGGTGTTGGGGACGTAACCGAGCTCCGCGACCGCCGCCTCGACGGCAGCGCGGGTCGCGTCGCTGACCCGGGGCGAGCCGTTGATCACCCGCGAGACGGTGCCGCGGCCGACACCGGCGCGCGCCGCCACCTCTTCGAGGGTGGGCCGGCCACCACTTCGGCCCCGCGCTCCGTGGGTTGCCATGGGCTCCGCCTTCCCGTTCACACCCGCACTCTGCGACTGGCCTGGAATTTAACAGGCCCGTCCGTCGTGACGACCGTCGCCGAGGGCTCGCCGCCCCGGCCTTCCGTTTCGGCCGGACGATCCGGTGCGACCGGTGGTCCGACTGGCTCGATTCAACCGGCCCGGGACCCAACCGGGGCCGGTCCGGGTCCAGTTAACAGCCCGATAACTGAACGCATCTCTCCCTGTCCGGTCCCTTGACACCCCCGCCGCGACCGGGGACTCTTCAACACATCACTGGTGGGAGCGCTCCCACACTACCTGACACATACACAACCCGCACGTTCCCCGCCCGAGCCTTAAGCGCGTAAAACGGTCCGACACAGCAGTTGGCCGGGGGGTCGGCACGTCAGGGCAACAGGAGGACGACATGCGAGCACGCATCCGAACCGCCCGCAAGGCGTTGGTCGTCGCGGCCGTCGCATCGCTGGGCGCCGGGCTGCTGGCCGGCTGTGCCGACGACGGCGGAAACGGCGGCTCCGACTCGTCGGACGGCGACAGCGGCGGCAAGACCAAGATCACCCTGGGACTCTTCGGCACCTTCGGGTTCGAGGAGGCCGGCCTCTACAAGGAGTACGAGAAGCTTCACCCGAACGTCGACATCCAGCAGACGGTCGTCGAGCGGAACGAGAACTACTACCCCACGCTGGTCAACCACCTGACCACCAACAGCGGCCTGCAGGACATCCAGGGCGTCGAAGTCGGCAACATCGCCGAGATCGTGAAGACCCAGTCCGCGAAGCTGCTGGACCTCTCCAAGTACGGCAAGAAGAGCGACTACCTGGAGTGGAAGTGGCAGCAGGCCACCACCGAGGACGGTCAGACCGTCGGCCTGGGCACGGACGTCGGCCCGATGGCCATCTGCTACCGCAAGGACCTCTTCCAGAAGGCCGGTCTGCCCACCGACCGCGAGGAGGTCGCCAAGCTGTGGGCCGGTGACTGGAACAAGCTGGTCAAGGTCGGCGAGGACTACAAGAAGAAGGCGCCGAAGGGCACCACCTTCCTCGACTCCCCCGGCGGTCTGCTCCAGGCGATCCTCAGCAGTGAGAAGGACCGCTTCTACGACTCCTCCGGCAAGGTCATCTACAAGTCGAACCCGGCCGTGAAGGCCGCCTTCGACCTCACCGCCAAAGCGGCGAAGGACGGACTGATCGGAAACCAGACACAGTTCCAGCCTGCCTGGGACACCACGATCGCCAACAGCAAGTTCGCCGCGATGTCCTGCCCGCCGTGGATGCTCGGCTACATCAAGGGCAAGTCGAAGCCGGAGGCCAAGGGCAAGTGGGACGTGGCCGCGTCGCCGAAGTCCGGCAACTGGGGCGGTTCCTTCCTGGCGGTGCCCAAGTCCGGCAAGAACGCCGAGGAGGCCGCGAAGCTGGCCGCCTGGCTGACCGCGCCCGAGCAGCAGGCCAAGCTCTTCGCCGTGCAGGGCAGCTTCCCGAGCACCCCGGCCGCCTACGAGTCGGAGGCGGTGAAGAACGCCAAGAACGAGATGACCGGTGACGCGCCGATCGGCACCATCTTCGCCGCGGCCGCCAAGAGCAGCCCGGTGCAGACGATCGGCCCGAAGGACCAGATCATCCAGCAGGGCCTGACGGACAACGGCGTCATCCTCGTCACCCAGGGCAAGTCGCCCAAGGAGGCGTGGGACACGGCCGTCAAGACCATCGACAACAACCTGGACCAGTGACCGGAATGGCAACCAGGCACGACACCGCCGCGCCCCCCGTGAAGGAGGGGGGCGCGGCCCCGGGCCGCCCGCCGGCCGACGCGGAGGCGGCGCGGAAGAAGCGCGCCCGGCTCTCCCGTCGCTGGCAGCGCGACATGCGGTGGAGCCCGTACGCGTTCGTCTCGCCGTTCTTCCTGCTCTTCCTCGCGTTCGGCCTGTTCCCGCTGCTGTACACCGGCTGGGCCTCGCTGCACCAGGTGGAGCTGACGGCGCCCACGGACATGTCTTGGGTGGGCCTGCGCAACTACACCCGTATCTTCGACGACGACTTCTTCTGGAACGCGGCGAAGAACACCCTGACCATCGGCATCATCTCCACGGTTCCGCAGCTGCTGATGGCCATGGGCCTGGCGCACATCCTCAACTACAAGCTGCGCGGCTCCACCTTCTACCGCGTGGTGATGCTCGCCCCCTACGCCACCTCGATCGCCGCAGCCTCGCTGGTCTTCGTGCTGCTCTTCGGCCGCGACTACGGCATGATCAACTGGGTGCTGAACACCGTGGGCATCGACCACGTCGACTGGCAGAACGACAAGTGGCCGTCCCAGATCGCCGTGTCCAGCATCATCATCTGGCGCTGGACGGGCTACAACGCGCTGATCTACCTGGCCGCGATGCAGGCGATCCCGCAGGACCTGTACGAGTCGGCGGCACTGGACGGAGCCAGCCGCTGGCGGCAGTTCCTCCACGTCACGCTGCCCTCGCTGCGTCCGACGATCCTGTTCACGGTCGTGGTGTCGACCATCGGCGCCTCACAGGTGTTCGGTGAACCGCTGCTGTTCGACGCGAACAAGGGCGCCTCCGGTGGATCCCAGCACCAGTTCCAGACGCTCGGCCTCTACCTGTACGAGCAGGGCTGGATCAACCAGCACCTGGGCCGCGCCTCCGCCATCGCCTGGACGATGTTCCTGATCCTCATCGTGATCGGGATCGTCAACTACGTCATCTCGCGCCGGCTGCGCGCCAGTAGCTAAGGAGAACCGGCCGTGACGACGACCCTGACGAAACCCCCGGCCGACGCGGTCCCCGAGCCGCCGAAGCGCTCACGTGGCATGAAGGCCGCACGAGCGGGCGGGCAGCTGCACGCCGGCCCGGTGGCGTACGTCATCCTCGCCCTCTTCACCGTCATCTCGCTGTTCCCGCTGGTGTGGACGGCGATCGCCGCCTCGCGCGACAACCAGCGCCTCGCGCAGACTCCGCCGCCGTTCTGGTTCGGCTCCGGCCTCTTCGACAAGCTCGAAGTGGCGTGGACGGACGCCAACCTGGGCGAGGCGTTCCTCAACACCACCCTGGTGGCCGGCATTTCGTCGTTCACCATCGTGTTCCTGTCGACGATCGCCGGGTTCGCCTTCGCCAAGCTGCGCTTCAAGGGCCGCGGTGCGGCGATGCTGATCGTGATCGGCACGATGATGGTGCCGCCGCAGCTCAGCATCATTCCGCTGTACATGATGGTCGCCAAGCTCGACTGGACCGACCAGCTCCAGGCGGTGATCTTCCCGTCCTTGGTGAGCGCGTTCGGTGTGTTCTTCATGCGGCAGTACCTGATCCAGGCGCTGCCGGACGAGATCATCGAGGCGGCCCGCGTCGACGGGGCGAGCAGCTGGCGTGTGGTGTGGCATGTGGTGTTCCCCACCGCGCGGCCGGCGATGGCCGTGCTGGGAATGCTGATGTTCGTGCAGACCTGGAATGACTTCCTGTGGCCGTTCCTGGTGCTGACGCAAACCGGCAACCCGACCGTGCAGGTCGCGGTCGCGGGTCTGGGCCGCGGCTACACCCCCGACCAGTCCCTGATCATGGCGGGCGCGCTGCTGGGCACGCTGCCGTTGCTGCTGGTCTTCGCGATCTTCGGCAAGCAGATCGTGGGCGGCATCATGCAGGGCGCCGTCAAGGGCTGAGCCCTGCTTTCCCGGGGGCCGAGCCATTGCCGCCTCGGCCCCTTTCCCCCCATCCGCCCGTCGGTCCACACGACCCCTCTTGGGAGCGCTTCCATGCCTGACTCCGAGAACCCGGCCACTCCGGTGACCTTCCCGCCCGCCTTCCTGTGGGGCGCGGCGACGTCCGCGTACCAGATCGAGGGTGCGGTGCGGGAGGACGGCCGGACGCCGTCGATCTGGGACACCTTCAGTCACACACCGGGCAAGACCGCCGGCGGCGACCACGGTGACATCGCTGTCGACCACTACCACCGCTACCGCGACGACGTGGCGCTGATGGCGGAGCTGGGCCTGGGCGCCTACCGCTTCTCCATCTCGTGGTCGCGGGTGCAGCCGACCGGCCGGGGCCCGGCCGTGCAGAAGGGTCTGGACTTCTACCGGCGGCTGGTGGACGAGCTGCTGTCCAAGGGCATCAAGCCGGCCGTCACCCTCTACCACTGGGACCTGCCGCAGGAGCTGGAGGACGCGGGCGGCTGGCCGGAGCGCGACACGGCGTACCGGTTCGCGGAGTACGCGCAGATCGTCGGCGAGGCGCTGGGCGACCGGGTGGAGCAGTGGATCACACTCAACGAGCCGTGGTGCAGCGCGTTCCTGGGGTACGCCTCCGGGGTGCACGCCCCGGGCCGTACGGACCCGGCGGCCTCGTTGCGTGCCGCGCACCATCTGAACCTGGCGCACGGGCTGGGCGCGTCGGCGCTGCGCTCGGTGATGCCGGCCCGCAACACGGTCGCGGTGAGCCTCAACTCGTCGGTGGTCAGGCCGCTCTCGCAGGACCCGGCGGATCTGGACGCGGTCCGCAGGATCGACGACCTGGCCAACGGTGTGTTCCACGGGCCGATGCTGCACGGCGCCTACCCGGAGTCGCTGTACGTGGCGACGGCGGGCCTGACGGACTGGGGCCACGTCCTCGACGGCGACCTGGAGCTGATCAACCAGCCGCTGGACGCGCTGGGCCTCAACTACTACACGCCCGCGCTGGTCTCGGCGGCGGACATGTCGGCGAAGGCGCCGCGCGCCGACGGTCACGGGGCGAGCGACCACTCGCCGTGGCCGGCGGCCGACGACGTCGCGTTCCACCAGACGCCGGGCGACCGCACGGAGATGGGCTGGACGATCGACCCGACCGGCCTGCACGAGTTGATCATGCGCTACACCCGGGAGGCGCCGGGCCTGCCGCTGTACATCACGGAGAACGGCGCGGCCTATGACGACAAGATCGACTCCGACGGCCGGGTGCACGACCCGGAGCGGGTCGCCTACCTGCACGGCCATCTCTCGGCGGTCCGCCGCGCGATCGCCGACGGCGCGGACGTCCGGGGCTACTACCTGTGGTCCCTGATGGACAACTTCGAGTGGGCGTACGGCTACGGCAAGCGCTTCGGCGCGGTGTACGTGGACTACGCGACGCTGGAACGCACGCCGAAGACGAGCGCCCGCTGGTACGGGCGCGCGGCACGGACCGGGACGCTGCCGGAGGTCGAGGCGGTCTGACCGACGGGGGACGGGGGGCGGGGCGCGGCACGATTAGGGGAGTGCCGCGCCCCGGCCGCGCCTCAGCGGTAGGTGCTCGACAGCAGCCGGCGGGTCGTCTCCACTCCCCACGGGTCCAGGGACAGCAGGCGGTCGCTGGAGGCCATCAGGCCCCCGGTGGACTCCACGTGCGCCGCCCACTGTTCGCGGGTTTCGACGGCCGGGCGGGCCATCAGGCAGTCCGGGTCGTTGATCCAGAGGCGGTTGTGCTGCCACTGGCGGGCCGCTCCCGTGAACTCGGCCGGGTCCTGGCCGGGTTGGCTGTAGTCGCCGGCCTCGGGGCTGCGGTGGGGGGCCGTGTCCGGGCTGACGCGCATCGCGTCGAACAGGCCGAGGGAGGGGAGCATCGGGGCGCCGCAGCCCAGGAGGTAGGAGTCGGTGCCGATGGCCCCGCGGATCAGGTCGATGCCGGCGCGGTAGGCGGTGAGGGCGTCGACGTCGGCGTGGCGTACGCCGTCCAGGGCGCCCGCGTAGAGGAAGTCGGTCTTGAAGTAGTCGTAGCCCTCCGCGCGCAGGGTCGTGAAGACCTCGGTCAGGTACGCCGCCGCGTCCGGGTGGGTGGTGTCCAGGACGCGCAGGTCGTGGCCCCAGTTGCGGCCGGCGTGTGCGAAGCCGCCGGTGGTGTCGCGGACGAGCCAGTGGGGGTGCGCGGCGGCCAGGTCGCTCGCCGGGTCGACGAGGAAGGGGGCCGTCCAGATGCCGGCGCGGCGGCCGCGGGAGCGGATCTTCTCGGCGATCCCCGCGCGGGAGCGGAAGCGGCCGGAGAGGGTGAGCCAGTCGCCCAGGGCACGCTGGTAGCCGTCGTCGATCTGGACGACGTCGACGGGCAGGTCGAGGGTGTCCATCGCGCGGAGGTTCTCGTGGATGTCGTCCTCGGTGACGGCCGTGAAGTACTCGTACCAGGAGCACCACACGGTCGGTGCGGGGCGGGGCGCGTCGAGGCCCAGGCCTGCGGCCCAGTCGCCGAGGAGCGACTGGATGTCGGGTCCGGTCCACTCCTTCACCGGGCCGTCGGCGCTGATCTCGGCGACCCGCCCGTCCCCGGTCGTCAGCCGGATCGACGGCACCTCACGGGTCGGCTCGGCCGCCGCCCACAGCCGGGCCGGCGAGCCGTCGCCGGGGTCGAGCGCGAGCAGGCCCTCGCCCTGGAAGGTGCCGGCCGGGACGGTGACGCCGGGGCGGTAACACACCGTGGCCCAGTTGGCGTCGGTCGGGCGGTGGGGCGTCGCGTCCAGGGCGTAGGCGCCGCTGGGGCTCCAGGACTGCCAGCCCTCCTCGTGGACGCGCGCCTTGCGGGGATCGACCGGCACGGAGGCGACCGGGGTGAAGGGGTGGTGCACGGGGGTTCTCTTTCGGGAAGCGGGCGTCAGCCCTTGTTGGCGCCGAGGGTGAGCCCGCTGACGAACTGGCGCTGGAGCGCGAAGTACACGATCAGGGTGGGGATCGCGGTGAGCAGGGCGCCGGCGGCGACCAGGTTGGGGTCGGTGAAGTACTGGCCGGAGAGATTGTTCAGCGCCGAGGTGATCGGCATGTTCTCGCCGGTGGAGATCAGGACGATGGCCCAGAAGAAGTCGTTGTAGATCCAGATGGAGAGCAGGGTGGCGAGTGCGGCCATGGCGGGCTTGCACAGCGGCAGGACGATCTGCCAGTACAGCCGCCAGACGGAGGCGCCGTCGACCAGGGCGGCCTCGGTCAGCTCGTGCGGCAGCGAGCGCATGTAGTTGCTCAGCACGAAGGCGCAGAAGCCGGACTGGAACGCCACGTGGATGAGCACCAGGCCGAGCGCGGAGTCGTAGAGCTTGCCGCTCATGGTGATGCCGGGCAGGTCGATCAGCAGGTAGAGCCGGTACAGCGGGGTGATGATGACCTGCTGGGGCAGCAGGTTGCCGGCCGTGAAGACGAGCAGCAGGAACAGGTTGAGCCGGAAGTCGAAGCGGCTGACGTAGAAGGCGACCATCGACGACAGCAGCAGCGTCAGCAGCACGGCCGGGACCGCGATCAGCAGCGTGTTGCCGAAGTAGTGCAGCATGTCCGACTGCTGGAAGGCGTTGGTGAAGTTGTCGAAGGTGAGCTTGTCGGGCCAGGAGACATAGCCCTTGGTGCTGGTCTCCGCGTACGGCCGCATCGCCGCGAGCAGGGCCCACAGCAGGGGCGCGAGCCAGGCCAGCGCCGTGACGACGAGGAAGGTGTGCAGCAGGATCCGGGCGGGGCGGATCGGGGTGCGCTGCTTTTCGAGCGCGCTCAGGGTGCTCATGCGCGCCGCTCCTTCCGGAAGGTGGCGATCAGGTAGGGGATGATCACCGCGAGGGAGATCACCAGCAGGACGACGGCGATCGCGGAGCCGTATCCGATGCGGCTGGACTCGCCGATGATGTTGTTCGTCACCAGGATCGACAGCAGCTCGGTGCCCTGGGCGCCCTTGTTGAAGACGAAGACCAGGTCGAAGGCGCGCAGCGCCTCGATGATCGTGACGACCAGGACGACGGTGTTGGTGGGCCGCAGGGTCGGGAAGACGACGTTCTTGAACGTCTGCCACTCGTTGGCGCCGTCCAGGGCGGAGGCCTCGCGCAGGGCGGGATCGACGCTCTTCAGGCCGGCCAGGTAGAGGATCATCATGTATCCGGCGTGCCGCCAGGAGGCGGCGACCAGGATGGCCCACAGGTTGAGGTCCGGGTCGCCGATCCAGTCGATGTAGTGGCCGGGCTTGTTGGCGCCGATGATGCTGTTGATCAGGCCCGTGTCCGGGTTGTAGATCAGCTGCCAGACGAACCCGATGACCGCCAGCGACATCACGACCGGCAGGAAGAACGCCGTCTGGTAGACGCGGCTGAAGCGGATCTTCTTGTCCAGCTGCACGGCGAGGAACAGGCCGAAGGGCGTGGGCAGCACGATGAGCACCACGAACCAGATGACGTTGTGCTCGACGGCGGGCCAGAACTGCGGGTTGCTGGTGAACAGTTCCTTGAAGTTCTGCAGTCCGACCCACTTGATGGAGTCGAAGCCGATGCCGTCCCAGGTCGTGAAGGCCAGTGCGATCGAGGCGAGCGCGGTCAGCCACACCAGGGCGACGTGCAGGATCGTGGGCACGCCCGCCATCAGGCCGAGCGTGAGACGGTCGCGGCGGGTGAGCAGACGCCGGTGTCCGTGGGGCGTCTTGGCGGGCGGGGACGCGGGGCGGGGCCCCGGAGCCGGCGGGGCGGCCGGCTCCGGAGCCTTCGCGGGGGTGGCAGTCATGTCGGATCCGAGTCGTCGAGCCTCCGTTCGGTCAGGAAGAGGCGAAGATCGTCTTCTTCTGGCGTTCGATCGACGAGAGGATGCTGTCGACGTTCTTCGGGTTGCGGATGAAGTTCTGCAGCGCGGGCTGCATCACCGTCGAGGTGAAGTCCGGGCGGGAGTCGCGGTCCATGAACTGCGTGAGGCTCTTCGCGCCGGAGATCATCTCGAAGGACTTCTTCTGCAGCGCGGTGTAGGAGGCGGTGTCGGCCTTCGTGGAGGCGGCCACCACGCTGGAGTCGGCCTTGAGGTAGATCTGCTCGGCCTCCGGCGTGCCCAGGTACTCCAGGAGCTTGACGGCACCGTCGCGGTTCTTCGGGGCCTTGGAGAGCATGAAACCGTCGGTCGGCGCCTCGACGGTGTCCTGCCCGAACTGCGGGTCGATCTCCGGGAAGGCGAAGAAGTCGAGGTCGTCCAGGTCGGCCTTGTTCGTGAACTGCTGGCCGACGAAGGTGCCCAGGAGGTACATGCCGGCCTTCTTGGCCACCAGCGACTGCGCCGCGTCCTGCCAGGTGCGGCCCACCGCGCCCTCCTGGTGGTAGGGCAGGATCTCCGTCCAGTGGTCGAAGACCTTGCGCACCTTGGGGTCGGTCCAGGAGGCCTTGCCGGCCATCAGCTCGACGTGGAAGTCGTAGCCGTTGGTGCGGAAGTTGATCTGGTCGAAGGTGCCCATCGCGGGCCAGGCGTCCTTGTCGCCGAAGGCGATCGGGACCAGCCCGTCCTTCTGCATCCGCTTGCACAGGGCGACGAAGTCGTCCCAGGTGGTCGGGACCTTGTAGCCGTGCTGAGCGAAGACGCTCTTACGGTAGAAGACCGCCCACGGGTACGTGTACAGCGGCACGAAGTAGTACTTGCCGTCCTCGCCCTTGCTGAGCTTCTGCATCGCCTCGGGGAAGTTGCCGCCGATCTTCTGCCACACGTCGTCGATCGGCGTGGCCAGCTTCTTCGAGGCGAAGAACTGCATCCGGTAGCCGGCGAACCAGGTGAACACGTCGTCCGGCGTGCCCTGCAGATAGGAGTTGATCTGCTCCTGGAACGTGTTGTGGTCCTTGGTGTTCACGTCGACCTTGATGCCGGACTTCTTGGTGAAGGCGGCGTAGATCTCGGCGAACGCCTTCTTCGGCACGGCGTCGGACGAGTTGGAGCCGAGGCTCACCGTCTTCGGGTCGGCGGACGAGCCGCTGCCACCGCAGGCGCTCAGCAGGGGTATACCGGCGCCGAGCAGGGCCGCGCCGCCCATTCCACGCAGCAGGGTGCGGCGGCTGGTTGCGGGGAGGGAGAGACCGGAGGGAGAGAGGTCGTGCATGAACTGCTCCTGAAGGCAGGGTTCGGCCATGAGGGTGTGGCGTGAAATCCAGTCGCAATCGACCAGAAGCCCCGCAAGGGCGGCGACCGGGCCCGGGCCGGGCTCGCCTACCTCGCCGACCGGATCATCGAACTGGCCCCGCGCGTCCCCGTACGGGACCTGGCG
>NZ_JBEOXI010000229.1:0-12957 GCF_040296465.1 Streptomyces sp. NPDC002130 | reverse complement strand
CTTCATGGCCGGACTGCCCGGCGGGTGGCTCGCCGACCGGGTGCTGGGTGCGCGCCGGGCCGTGCTGCTCGGCGGTGCGCTGATCACCTGCGGCCGCGTAGGCGACGAGGACGTCGCGGACCAGCAGCCAGCGGGAGGTGAAGTCGCTGACGATGTGGTGGGCGGAGGTGACCAGCGCCCAGTCGTCGTCGGCGCGGCGCAGCAGCACCACCCGGAAGGTCCCCGACTCCAGCCGGAACGGCCGGGCCCCGGCCTCCTCGACGGCGCGCAGCAGCCCGTCCTCGTCGATTCCGTCGAGGTCCCGCAGTTCCAGCCGTACGACGGGTGCGTCGGAGGCGATACGGACCGGGCGCCCGCCGTGTTCGGCGAAGACGGAGCGCAGCAGTTCCTGGCGTTCGCCGACCGAGGTGACAGCGGCGTCCATGGCGGCGGGGTCGACCCTGCCGCTCAGCCGCAGCGGCATCACGATGTTGTAGGCGGCGCTGTCCGGGGCGATGCGGTACGCGGTCCACATCGCCTCCTGGATCGAGGTCAGCGGCAGGGCCCGCACGGCGGAGCTCATCCGCAGCCTCCCGCGTGGCTCAGGTCCGAGGCGGGGCCGCCGACGAGGGCGATGCCGGGCTCGGCGGGCTCGGGGTTCTCCGCGGCGGGCGCCGGGGCGTGCTCGGGGAAGGTCGCCGCGAAGTCGGCGACCCGGTCCAGGCCCCAGAAGGGCTCCGAGCCGTGGATGAAGTACGGCACCCCGAACACGCCGTCGCGGTCCACGTCCACCAGGGCCTTGACGCCCTGCTCCCGGATCTCCGGGTCGTCGGTGACGGCACCCGCCTCCTCGGCGTCCAGGCCGATGGAGACGGCCAGTTCACGCACGGTGGCCGGGTCGCAGAGGTCACGTCCCTCCAGCCAGCGGGCCCGGCCCGCCCGCTCCACCCAAGCCCGGCCCAGGCCCCGGCGCTCGGCGAGGAACCACGTCAGGTGCGCGGGCTCCCACCACGGGTCGGCGTCCACCGGCCAGGTCAGGGTGAGCCCGCGGGCCGCTGCGAGCCGGCGCACGTCCCGCAGGATGTAGAACTGCTTGGCCCGGGACATCGGGACGTAGGGGAACTCGGCGCCCGCCTCGGCCAGCAGCTTCCGGCTGGTCTCGTCGGGCTCCCAGAAGGGCCGCCACTCCAGCCGGTCGAGCAGGCCGGGGTGGTTCTCGCGCAGCTCTCGCAACGCGAAGAAGTTGTAGGGGCTGCGCAGGTTGAAGTAGAAGCGCGGCGGCCGGGCGGCGCGTGGCATGGCTGACTCCCTTGGGCGGATGGGGTTCTCAGACGACCAGTCCGCCGTCGACGGCGAAGACCTGTCCGGTGATGTAGGCGGCGCGGTCGCCGGCCAGGAAGGACACCAGTTCGGCGACCTCCTGGGGTTCGCCGAAGCGGCCCAGCGGGATGCGGCGGGTCATCTCCTTGGCGTGCTTCTCGGAGAGGCCGCCGGTCATGTCGGTGCTGATGAAGCCCGGGGCGACGGCGTTGGCGCGGATGCCGGAGCGTCCGGCCTCCTTGGCGAAGGCCGTGGTGAAACCGATGATCCCGGCCTTGGACGCGGAGTAGTTGGTCTGCGTGGCGTGCCCCGCCGCGGCGACCGAGGAGAGCGTGACGACGGTGCCGCGGCGGCGCTTGAGCATGGGGAAGGCGAGCGTGCGGACGACGTTGTAGGTGCCGTCGAGGTTGGTGCGCAGCACGGCGTCCCAGTCCTCGTCGGCCATCATCGCCAGGTGGGCGTCGCGGACGATCCCGGCCGCGGTGACCACCACGTCCACCGGTCCGAGCTGCGCCTCGGTCTCGGCCGCGAATGCGGCCACGGCGGCCCGGTCCGTCACGTCGACGCGGCGGGCGAGGGTGCGGGCGCCGTACGCGGCGGCGGACTTGGCGGCGAGCGCGGCCGCCTCCTCGTTCGACTGGTAGCACAGCGCGACGTCATGACCGTCGCGGGCGAGGGTCTCCACGACGGCCCGCCCGATCCCGCGCGAACCGCCGGTGACCAGGGCGACCGGCCTCGGTGTGTCGGACATGTGACGTGCCTCTTTCCTCGGTGACGGAACGGGTGGCCGCGGGTGTCTCAGGCCAGCCGCAGCAGCAGCGCGCCGACGGTGCCGTCGCGGTCGGCCGCGGTGATCAGGGCGAGCCGGTCCACCAGGCTCGGTTCGCTCTCCGCCTCGGCCAGCGCTGCGGCGAGCTGGAAGGCGGCGGAGGCCGCGCCGGCGTCGCCGACCAGGGAGCGCACCGGGAGCCGGTTGCCGGTCAGCCCGTCGAGGGCGGATTCCTCCTGCTTGCCGAGCAGGCCGGGCGGGTTGCCGGGCACGATCAGTTCGACGTCGCCGGGGGCGGCGTCCGCGTCCGCCAGGACGTCGGCGACGCAGCGTTCCAGCGCCGCTCCGGCCCGGCCCTTGTCCTGGAAGGCACGGAAACGGGAGCCGAGGACCGAGGCGAGCACGGGCCGGCCTCCCTCGCGGGCGGCCGACGCCTCCTCCAGGAGGAAGAGCGCGGCGCCCTCGCCGAGCGGCTGCGGTTCGGCGCCGTCGTGGTCGGCCACCCGCTCCAGCCGGGCCCGCTGTACGGAGAACTCCTCGGCCGCGCCGGCCAGCAGCGCCGTGCCGTGTCCGCCGCGCAGCAGCCGGGAGGCGTACTGGAGGGCGAGCAGGGCGGTGGTGGCGCCGCCGGAGACGGTGACGTTGGGGCCCTTGAGGGTGTGCCGGATGGCACTGGCACCGGCGGGGCAGTTCATGACGGTGTTGGGGAAGCGCGCCGGGTCGACGAGGTAGGGCTTGTCGCCGGTGAGCGCGTCCCGGGTGAAATCCATGATCGACTGGACGCTGCCGGAGGTGCCGAGCACCAGGCCGGTGCGCTCCGGGTCGGCGGCGAGCCGGGTGCCGTACTCGTCGAGGAGCATGCCGACCGTGGTGGCCGCGATACCGGTGACCCGGTCCATGGAACGGGTGCCCTTGCGGCCGAGGACGGCCCTGATGTCGAAGCCGGGGATCAGTCCGGCCTCCGGGTAGGGAACCGGCCAGGTGGCCGCGTCCACCGGCGCGACCGCCCGCAGCCCGGACCTGAGGCCTTCGGTGAAGCCGTTCCTGCCCAGTCCGTACGGCGAGGACACGGCCCAGCCGGATATCGCCAGCCGGGGCGCGGCTGCGTTCGCCTGGAGCGCCATGCTCGTCAACTCCTCTCAAGGTTGCGGCCGCCGGCTCTCACGCCGCCTGCTCCCACTTGCCGAGCACCAGGACGGCGTTGTTGCCGCCGAAGGCGAGCCCGTTGTTCTGCACGACCCGCAGCTCCGCCTCGACCGCCTCGTTGGGCACGCAGTCGACCGCGCACTCGGGGTCGGTGGAACGGTGGTTGATCGTCGGGGGGATGAAGCCGTCCCGCAGCGCCAGCGCGCAGGCCGCGGAGGCGAGGGCGCTGGCGGCGCCCATGGTGTGGCCGATCATCGACTTGATGGAGACCGTGCGCGGCAGGGTGTCGCCGAACACCTGCCGGATCGCGCCGACCTCGGTCACGTCGTTGGCCCTGGTGCCGGTGCCGTGCGCGGAGATGAAGTCGACGTCCGTGGCCTCGATGCCGGCGTTGCGGTGCGCCGCGGTGATGCAGCGGGCGATGGAGTCCCGGTCCGGGGCGACCGGGTGGCTGGCGTCGCAGGACAGGCCGTAGCCGAGCACCTCGGCGTAGATCCGGGCGCCGCGGGCGAGCGCGGACTCCAGCGACTCCATCAGCAGGATGCCGGAGCCCTCACCGGTCAGGATGCCCTGCCGGTCGGCGTCGAAGGGGCGGCACACGTCGGGCGCGATGGTGCCGAGCCGGTAGAAGCCGGTGAAGGTCTTGCGGCACAGCGCGTCCGCGCCGCCGCACAGCGCCATCTCGACGTCTCCGGAGCTGATCGCGTCGTAGCCGTAGCCGACCGCGTAGTTGCCGGCCGCGCAGGCGGTGGGCACCGTGACGGTCTCCACGTCCTCCAGGCCGAGTTCGCGGACGATGCCGGCCGACAGCCGGCCGGGCCACACCCGGCGGGCCGCCGCCTCGTCGAGGGTGTCCTCACCCTCGGCGACCTGGAGTGCGGTGAGGTGGTCGAGGTCGCGGGACTCGCCGTCGGTGGTGCCGACCGAGACCAGCGAGCGCACGTCGCGCACCTGCTGTGCGGTCAGGCCCGCGTCGGCGACCGCCATCCGGCTCGCCGCGACCGCGAACTGCGCGGCCCGGCCCAGGTCGTCGGGGGACTGGGCGGTCAGCCAGGCTGCCGCGTCGAAGTCGGTGATCTCGCAGGCGTTGGAGTACGCGAAGCCGGTGGTGTCGAAGGCACCGATCGGTTTCGCGCCGCTGCGGCCGGCCCTCAGGCCGGCGGCGAAGGCGTCGACACCGGTACCGATGCTCGTCACCACGCCGAGGCCGGTGACGACCACCCGGTGCCGGGCGCCGCGCCCGCGCCGGCCCGGCGTCGCGTCCCCGCTCACTTGGTCTGCGCCTCGGCGACCACGGCGTAGACGCCGGCGAGGTTGACCATCCGGCTGAGCTCGGACTGCGTCAGGGCGATGCCGAAGGTCCGCTCCAGGGAGGAGAGGATCTCGATGGTGCGCAGCGAGTCGGCGTCGTGCTCCTCCTTGAACAGGCTGACGTCGGTGACCTCGTCGAGTTCCAGCTCGAGGATGTCGCAGACGATGTCCTTGATCTCCGCCTTCTGCCCGTCGTCCAGGGCAGGGAGCTGAGTGGTCATGGGATGCCTCCGTGCATCGGTGTCGGCCGCGCGGGCCTCGGGTGGTGGTTTTCGGGGATGCGTTCATGGTGGCGGGGCCCGCTATCGGTGCCCTATATCGGCCAACTCCTGTGCTTCGGCGACGAGTTGGGCCGGTGAGTCAGTGTCCTGCGACAGCTCGGCGACCTCGCCGAAGTGCCGGCGCACCCAGGTGTCGTCGTAGATCGTGTCGAGGTAGCGGTCTCCGCCGTCGGGCAGGATCAGCACGACGTTGGAGCCGGGTTCGAGGCCCGGCGCGATGCGGTCCAGCGCGGAGACCACGGCTCCCGAGGAGCCGCCCGCGAGGATCGCCTCACGCCGTACGAGCCGGCGGCAACCCAGCACACAGTCCAGGTCGGTGACGTGGACGACGTGGTCGGCGTCCGAGGGCCGCAGCAGCTTGGGCCGGATCGACGCGCCGTGGCCCGGCACCAGCCGGGTGCAGCCGGCGCTCCGGCCGAACAGCACGCTGCCGACGGCGTCCACCGCGTGCACGGTCGTCGTCAGGCCGCTCTGCCGGATGTACTCGGCGCAGCCGCCCAGGGTGCCGCCGGTGCCGGCCGCCAGGATCAGGTGGTCGACCTTGCCGTCCAGCGCCTCGGCGATCTCGCGCATCGTGGTCAGGTGCGCCTGTCGGTTGAGCGGGTTGGCGTACTGGTCGGGCCAGTACGAGTCGGGTGTCGAGGCCAGCAGTTCGGCCACCCTGCGCAGCCGCATGGGCAGCAGCTCCCCGGTGACCGGGTCCGGGTCGGTGACGACCTCGACCCGGGCGCCGTAGGCCCGCAGGATCGCGAGGTTCTGCTGGGTGGTGCGGGCGTCGACCACGCAAACGAAGCGCAGTCCGAAGTACGCACAGATCTGGGCGAGTCCGATCGCGAGGTTCCCGGAACTGGACTCGATCACGGTGGAACGACCGGGCACGAGCTCCCCGGAGCGGATCCGGGTCAGCACCATCGAGAGCGCCGACCGGTCCTTGACGCTGCCGCCGGGATTGAACCGCTCGGCCTTGGCGAACAGCCGTACCGGTATGTCCGGTGCGAGCCGTTCCAGCTCTATGAGCGGAGTGTTCCCCACCACGGCGAGGATTCCCCGGAGTTCGGCAAGCGGCATGCCGGGAAGTCCGCCCGGTCCCTGGGCAACGGCATTCCCGTCTTCGTACGGCATCTGATGCAGCCATCCTCTGCTGGGATTTGCGGGGCGGTTTTCGACACCACCCGAGAATCGCCGAGACGCCTATACCTCACCCATACGAACCTGCTCAAGCGGCAATTCCGGCCACCTATAGATGCCGCATAGCGGGCCAGCCGATTCTGGCGTGTAAACGCACTCGACAGCATGAAAAGGCGCTGCACACAACGGCGCACAGACGCACCCGACCCGGAGAAATGAGCTCCCCTATGACCGACATCGGTACGACCGACACCGACTCCCGCATCCGCAAAGTCGTCATCCTCGGCGGTGGCACGGCCGGCTGGATGACCGCCGCCTATCTCGGCAAGGCGCTCCAGGGCACCGTCGACATCCAGGTACTCGAGGCCCCGGCCATTCCCCGGATCGGCGTGGGCGAGGCCACCGTGCCGAATCTGCACCGCGTGCTCTTCGACTACCTCGGCATACCCGAGGAGGAGTGGATGCGCGAGTGCAACGCCAGCTTCAAGATGGCCGTGCGCTTCGTCAACTGGCGCACCCCGGGCCGCGGCGAGCCCGGGGCGCGCACGCTGGACAACGGCCGGCCGGACCACTTCTACCACCCGTTCGGCATCCTGCCCGACCACGACAACACGCCGCTGTCCCACTACTGGTACAAGAACAGGCACGAGGGCCGCACCGACGAGCCGTTCGACTACGCCTGCTTCCGCGAGCCGCCGGTGATGGACGCGAAGAAGTCACCGAAGTGGCTCGACGGCACCGAGTCCACCCGGTACGCCTGGCACTTCGACGCCGCCCTGGTCGCCGACTTCCTGCGCCGCTTCGCCACCGACAAGCAGGGCGTGGAGCACGTCCAGGACGAGATGGTGCGGGTCGAGCAGGACGAGCGCGGCTACGTCACGGCCCTGCACACCAAGTCCGGCCGGGTGCTCGACGCCGACCTGTTCGTCGACTGCTCGGGTTTCCGCGGACTGCTGATCAACAAGGCGCTGGGCGAGCCGTTCGTCGACATGAGCGACCACCTGATGTGCGACAGCGCGGTGGCCACCGCCGTCCCGCACGACGACGAGGCGAACGGGGTCGAACCGTACACCTCGGCCATCGCGATGTCCTCCGGCTGGGCCTGGAAGATTCCGATGCTGGGCCGTTTCGGGTCCGGTTACGTCTATTCCAGCAGATTCACCTCGCAGGACGAGGCGACCGCGGAGTTCTGTGAACTGTGGGGGCTCGACCCCGCGGAGACGCAGTTCAACCACGTCCGTTTCCGGGTCGGCCGCAACCGCCGTGCCTGGGTCAACAACGTGGTGAGCATAGGCCTTTCCTCGTGCTTCCTCGAGCCGCTGGAGTCGACCGGCATCTACTTCATCACCGCCGCGATCTACCAGCTCGCCAAGCACTTCCCCGACCGCACCTTCAACCCGGCCCTGGTGGACAGCTTCAACCAGGAGATCGAGGTGATGTTCGACGACACCCGTGACTTCATCCAGGCGCATTTCTACTACGCGCCGCGCAACGACTCACCGTTCTGGCAGGCCCAGAAGGAGCTGAAGCTGCCGGAGAACATCCGGCGGAAGATCGAGGCGTACAAGGCGGGGCTCCCGATCAATTCGCCGATCGCCGACGAGTCCACGTACTACGGGAACTTCGAGGCGGAGTTCCGCAACTTCTGGACCAACGGCAGCTATTACTGCATCTTCGCCGGCCTCGGCCTGGAGCCGGACACGCCGCTGCCCGCGCTGGCCCACAAGCCGGAGTCCGTCGCGGGCGCCCAGCCGCTGTTCGACAAGGTCAGGCAGGAGCAGCAGCACCTGCTCGACACGCTGCCCAGCGCCTACGACTACCTGCGCCGCCTGCACGGCAAGTAGCCCGGCCACGGATCAGCCCGGCGGCGCTGAACCCCAGCAGTCCGCCGGGCCAGACCCGCGCCGTGCAGATCCCTGTCCCGATTCCGGGCCCGATCCTGCTTCCGACAGGAGCCGACCGCATGACTGGTACTGCTGAGACGACCACGACCACCCCCTCGACCACTTCGACCCCTTCGGCGGCACCGGCCGCCGCGCCGGACACCACCGACATACGCCCCCTGATGGCGTCCTTCCCCTCCGGGGTCAGCGTGGTGACCGCGCTCGGCCCCGACTCCGCCCCGCGCGGGATGACGTGCAGCTCGCTGGCGAGTGTGGCGCTGGACCCGGCGACCCTGGTGGTCTGCCTGCGCACCGCCGGCCCGACCCTGCGCGCCGCCCTGGACAGCGGCCACTTCGCCCTGAACCTGCTGCACGAGGAGGCGCGGGCCGTCTCCGACCTGTTCGCCTCCGGCAGCACCGACCGGTTCGCGCACGCCGAGTGGCGGCTCCCGCTGGGTGCCGCGGGGCCGCACCTGACGGAGGCCGCGCTCGCCGTCGCGGACTGCACGGTGGTGCACGCCGTGGAGATCGGCGACCACACGGCCGTCTTCGGCCGGGTCACCCGCGTCACCCACACCGACGGCAGATCACCGCTGCTCTACGGCAGACGCCGGTACGCCCGCTGGTCGGCGGCCGCGTCGGCCCCGGCGCCGGAGGCACGGCCCGCGCCGGCCCGCGCCCTGCCCGCGCCCGCGCTCGCCGTGCCCTCGCCCCTGGAAGGAGAGGCCCGTGTCGGCTCCTGACCCGCTGCCCGGCCTGCTCGTCGCCGTTCCCGTGGTGATCGGCGTGTGCCGTGTCGGCGCGCTGCTCTTCCGCCGGATCGGGCAGCCCCCGGTCATCGGCGAGATCACCCTCGGCATCCTGCTCGGCCCGTCGCTGCTCGGCTGGATCTCCCCCGCCGCCCAGCACTGGCTGTTCCCGGCGGAGATCCTCCCCCACCTGCTGGTGCTGGGCAATCTCGGCCTGCTCGCCTTCATGTTCCTGGTCGGCCTGGAGCTGGACCTGTCGGCCCTGCGCGGCCACAGCCGTACAGCGGTCGCCGTCTCCTACGTCGGCATCGCGCTGCCCCTGCTGCTGGGCGCGCTGCTGGCGCTCGGGATGTACGGCCCGTTCGCTCCGGCCGGGGTGGACCGGCTGCCGTTCGTCCTGTTCGTCGCCGTCGCGATGAGCATCACCGCGTTCCCGGTGCTGGCCCGGATCCTCACCGACCGCGGCCTCTACACCACTCCCCTCGGGTCGCTGGCGATGGCGTGCGCGGCCGTGGACGACGTCAGCGCGTGGTGCCTGCTGGCGCTGGTCGCGGCGGTCAGCACCAGCGGCTCGATGGAGCAGGCGGCCGTCACGGCTGCCTGGTCACTGCTCTTCGTGGCCTTCATGATCTACCTGGTCCGACCGGTGCTGGCCCGGCTGACCCGGCAGGCCGGCAAGGTCGCGGAGAGCTCGGTCCTGGTGTTCGTCTTCGCCGGCCTGTGCGTGGCGGCCTTCGTCACGGACGGCATCGGCATCCACGCCCTGTTCGGCGCGTTCCTCTTCGGCGTGGTCATGCCGCGCGGTTCCCGGGCGGTCGAACTGTCCGCCGCCCGGCTGCGGGCGTTCACCGTCCCGGTGCTGCTGCCGCTGTTCTTCGTCAGCACGGGATTGCGCACCGATGTCTCGCTGCTCACCGGTGACGCCGCCCAGTGGCTGTGGGCCGGTGCGGTGCTGGCGGTGGCCCTGTTCGGCAAGTTCGGCGGCAGTACGGCGGCGGCACGGCTGTCGGGCCAGTCCTGGCGGGACGCGATGTCGGTCGGCGCGCTGATGAACTGCCGCGGTCTGACCGAGCTTGTCGTCCTCAACCTCGGCCTGGAACTGGGCGTCATCGGCCCGGACCTGTTCACCATCCTGGTTCTGATGGCCCTGATCACCACGGCCATGACCGCCCCCGCCCTCACCTGGTTCCGCCGTGCACCGGCCCCGGAACCGCCCGTCCCCGTCCCCCAGCCGTTCACCGCCGCGTGACGCAGCCCGCCGCGGGCGGGTCCGCCCGGCACGCCGCCCCGGCCCGGTCCCGTGCGGGCTCGCCCGGACACGTGCCGCGGCCCCCACCGCACGCCGGTCCGGACCCGCGGCCCCGCGCCCCGCCCGGCCCCCGCGCCCCCGGTTCCCGCCGTCACGACGGGAACCGGGGGCGTCGCGGTCGTACGGGTGCCCATGATCAGGCCGCCGGTGTCAGGGCGTGGGTGCCGCTGGCCAGGGACCAGCGCTCGAGGGTGGACAGGGCGGCGCCCGAGTCGATCGCCTCGGCGGCCCGGCCGACGGCCGGTGCGAGGCGTTCGGTGACCGTCCGCCCGCCGGCCGGCTCCAGCGCGGCCAGGGCGGCGGCGGCCGAGAGCAGGACGGCGTCCCGCACCGGCCCCCGCTCACCGCCGAGGATCCGCCGCGCCACGTCCGCGTTGTATCCGGCGTCCGCCCCGCGCAGCGCCTCGACCGGGGCGTACCCGAAGCCGAGGGCCCGTGGGTCGAACGACTCCTGGCGGACCTTGCCGCCTTCCACCGTGAGGACGGTGGAGGTGGTGGTGACGGTCAGTTCGTCCAGCCCGTCGTCGCCGCGGAACACCAGCGCCTCGACTCCCCGGCGCGCCAGCACACCGGCGACGAGCGGCAGAAGCCGGGCGTCGGCGACGCCGACCGCCTGGGCCGCGGGTGCCGCCGGGTTGGCCAGCGGCCCGAGGGCGTTGAAGACGGTGGGGATGCCGAGCGCGCGCCGGGCGACCGCCGCGTGCCGCATCGCAGGATGGAAGTCGGGGGCGAAGCAGAACGTGATCCCGACCTCCTCCGCCAGTGCCGCCACCTGTCCCGGCGGCAGCCGCAGGCTCACCCCGAGCTTCTCCAGGACGTCGGCCGAGCCCGAGGCGGAACTGGAGGCGCGGTTGCCGTGTTTGACGACGCGCGCCCCCGCGCCCGCCGCCACGACCGCGGACATCGTGGAAATGTTGACGGTCTTCGCCCCGTCCCCTCCGGTGCCCACCACATCGACGGTCCTCCCCGGCACGTCGATGCGTACTGCGTGCGCCATCATGCCCCGTACCAGCCCCTCCAGTTCGCCGATCGTCTCCCCCTTGGCGCGCAGCGCCACCAGGAAGCCGGCGATCAGGGCGTCGGAGGCGTTGCCCCGCATCACCTGGTCCATCACCCACGCGGTGTCCGGCTCGGACAGGTCGCGACCGTTCAGGACGGAGCCGAGCAGCCCGGGCCAGGACCGTTGCGGCCCACCCGATGCGGTCCTTGCGTTCACTCCGGTTTCTCCTTCAGTCATCCGGTCCGGGACCAGTGCCTCGCGGGCGTCAGCTCCAGGGATCCACGTCATCGGTACCGGCCGCCACGCCACTCCACGGGTCCACATCCCCGCCACCGGCCGCCACACCGCTCCACGGGTCCACATCCCCGCCACGGGCCGCCACACCGCTCCACGGGTCCACCTCGGCGACGGCCGCCACGCTGTTCGGAGCCGCGTGCGCCTGGTCGGCCACCGCCGCGCTGGTGAACAGGGCGCCGGCCGTGAAGGCGGCGACGACGAGAGCCTGGATCCCGGACTTCTTGATCTGCGTGAGCTGCATTTTCCGTCTCCCCGTCATTTGCTTTCCTGGTTTCGGTCCGACCTGTTCCGTCCCGACACCGAGAAAATTACGGAGCTACGGCTTCAGTCGATTATCGGAGGCGCTTCTCCGATCCCTGCTGGAGCAATAACGGCGATATACTCACAGGTCACAAGGGGTTAAGGGAAATTCGGACCCATATATTCCAGGGGTTGTGCGGGGGTTGCGGAGGCCCTCTCCACGGCCCGTGCCGGCATCCGCAGGAAATTCTCCAGCAGCCGCATTCCTCCCACCGTGGTGATGGACTCGGGATGGAACTGCACCCCCTCCACCGCCAGCGCACGGTGCCGCAGGCCCATGACATAGCCGTCGTCTGCGGCCCGTGCCGTCACGGTCAGCTCCCTCGGCAGCGGCTCCTCGACGACGAGCGAGTGGTACCGGGTGGCGGTCACCTCCTCGCCGAGGCCGGTGAAGACACCGGCGCCGTCGTGCGCGACGGGGCTGGTCTTGCCGTGCTTGAGCCGGGCGGCGACGGCGATCCGTGCCCCGTAGGCGAGGCCGATCGCCTGATGGCCGAGGCAGATGCCGAGCAGCGGTACCCGCCCGGCGAAGGTGTGCACCAGCTCCACGTGCCCCGAGTCGGCCGGATGGCCCGGCCCGGGCCCCAGCACCACCGCCTCCGCCCCCAGGGAAGCGAGCTGCGCCGGGGTGCGGGTGCCCGACCGCACCACGTCGGTCTCGGCGCCCAGCGTGCGCAGGTACTGGTCGATGATGTGGGTGAAGCTGTCGTAGGCGTCGACGAGCAGGACCTTCACGGCAGCAGCTCCTCACCGGTCAGCGCCCAATAGGCGGCACCCATCTTGTGCAGCGTCTCGTGCCACTCGGCGAGCGGCTCGGAGTCGGCGACGATGCCGGCGCAGCTCTGGGTGGAGTACGCCGTCCCGTCGTGGGTGATGGTGCGGATGCACAGGGCGAGCCGGGACCAGCCGCGCACGTCGACCAGGCCGACCGCGCCCGCGTACATCCGCCGGGGCGCGCTCTCCAACTCCTCGATGATCTCCATGGCCCGGATCTTCGGCGCGCCGGTGACCGTGCCGGCCGGGAAGGTGGCGCGCAGCACCGACCAGGTGTCCTCGCCGGGCGCGAGGACCCCCTCGACGGTGGAGACCAGGTGGAAGACGTGCGAGTACGTCTCCACGGTCATCAGCCGCTGCACGTCCAGCGTGCCCGGCGCACTGACCCTGCCGATGTCGTTGCGGCACAGGTCGACCAGCATCACGTGCTCGGCACGTTCCTTCTCGCTGGCCTTCAGCGCCTCGATGCGCGGCCCGTCGACCGCCGGGTCGCCGCTGCGCGGGGTGGTGCCGGCGATGGGCCGCATGACGATCCGGTCGCCGTCGGTGCGGAACAGCACCTCGGGGCTGGCGCCGATGAGCGTGGAGCCGTCGCGCGGGACGAGGTACATGTACGGCGACGGGTTGCGGTGCCGCAACCGCCGGTAGACCTCGAGCGGGGTCAGCTCGGTGTCCACGTCGATGCGGTGCCCGATCTGGATCTGGTAGATG
>NZ_JBEOXI010000228.1:0-13114 GCF_040296465.1 Streptomyces sp. NPDC002130 | reverse complement strand
ACACCGAGACGCCGCCCGCCTCCGGCCTCGACCCCGTCGCGCTGGAGTTCCTGGCCGCTCGGACGGCCGTACGGGCCCACAGCCTGCTCAGGGAGGCGCTTCGGGGTGGCTTCCCCGCGGAGTTGCCGCCGGCGCAGGACGCGGTACGGCTGGCCGCGGGCGATCCCGGGCGGGACCTGGCCGACCGGCTCGCCGACGGGTCGGGACGCGGCCGGGAGGGGCTGGCGGCGGCCGTGCGCGCCTGGCGTCACGGCGGGACGGCCGCGCTGTCCGTCCTCGACGAGGAGTGGCGCGTGGAGGGCGAAACGCTCGCACGCGCGCGTGCCGCCCTGGACTCGGCCTGGGACACCGGCGAACGGCCGGAACTGCGGGCACGGAACAACAGGTGGACGGTCGTCGGGGCACCGGTCCAGCTCCGCCTCGGCCGGGACGGCCGCTGGTGGCCCTACCGCAGGGAAAGCGGCCGCTGGCAGCCCGCGGGAGGCGCCGCCCAGGATCCGGCGACGGCCCTGGCGTCGGTGACGACCCCGGCTTCGGTGGAACCCGCGCCGGGAGAAGGAAACTCCCCGTAGGGGGTACGGCCCGGAACAAGGCCCCCTCGTCGAAAACCGGCGAGGGGGCACAGGGGGGCAGATGTCAGGGCAGTGGCTCGCCGGGGTCCAGGGACGGGACGAGCGATTCGAGGCCGCTCGGCAGATCACTGGGCAGATCACTCGGCAGTCGGGTCGGGAAGCCCGACGGCAACCTGGTCGGCAGCTCGCTCGGCAGCCTGGTGGGCAGCTCCGTGGGGATGCCGAACGACGGGGCGGGTGTGCGGGTCGCGTTCTCGTCGGACGGCTCCTTGTCCGACGAGTCCCCCCGGCCCGAGGCCATGAGCACCACGACGGACACGGCTGCCACGGCCACGAGCACGGCGAGCAGGATGAACAGCGGATTCCGGCGCCGGGGAGGTCCGGGCGGGTGGGGCGGTACGGGCGGCAGGGCCATACCGACAGCGTCGCCGCGCACCGCTCACGCCGGGAGGGGCATACGGAAGCTGATACGGACTCATGGCGTGGATCGGACGATTCCGCGGCACGACAGGGCCCGTCGGCCGGCCGGAGTGACCGGACGACGGGCCCGCACGCGCGCGTGGCTCAGCCACGCGCCCCCAGCAGGTGATCCATCGCCAGCTGGTCCAGGTGCTCGAACGCCATGCCGCGCGCGGCGGCCGCCTCCACGTCGAACGCCTCGAACGCGGACCGGTCGGCGAGCAGCGCCTGAAGGCCGTCCGCGGCGGTGGGCTGGGCCAGCTCGTCCAGACGGGCCGCGCGCAGCGCCTCCTGCACCTGCGGATCGGCACGGAAAGCGGCGGCGCGCTCCTTGAGGATGAGGTAGTTGCGCATACAGCCGGCCGCCGAGGCCCACACGCCGTCGAGGTCCTCGGTCCGCGGCGGCTTGAAGTCGAAGTGGCGCGGGCCGGCGTAGCCGGCCGACTCCAGCAGGTCGACAAGCCAGAACGCGGCACGCAGGTCGCCGGCGCCGAAGCGCAGGTCCTGGTCGTACTTGATGCCGGACTGGCCGTTGAGGTCGATGTGGAACAGCTTGCCCGCCCACAGGGCCTGGGCGATGCCGTGCGGGAAGTTCAGCCCGGCCATCTGCTCGTGCCCGACCTCGGGGTTCACGCCGTACAGCTCCGGACGCTCCAGGCGCTCGATGAACGCCAGGGCGTGGCCGACGGTCGGCAGCAGGATGTCGCCGCGCGGCTCGTTCGGCTTGGGCTCGATGGCGAAGCGCAGGTCGTAGCCCTGCGAGGTGACGTACTCGCCGAGCAGGTCGAAGGCCTCCTTCATCCGGTCCAGGGCCGCGCGGACGTCCTTGGCGGCACCGGACTCGGCACCCTCACGGCCGCCCCAGGCCACGTACACCTGGGCGCCGAGCTCGACGGCGAGGTCGATGTTGCGGATGGTCTTGCGCAGGGCGTAGCGGCGCACGTCGCGGTCGTTGGCGGTGAACGCGCCGTCCTTGAAGACGGGGTGCGTGAAGAGGTTGGTGGTGGCCATCGGGACCTTCATGCCCGTGGCGTCCAGCGCCTGCCGGAAGCGCTTGATGTGGTTCTCGCGCTCGGTGTCGCTCGAGCCGAACGGGATCAGGTCGTCGTCGTGGAAGGTGACGCCGTGGGCGCCCAGCTCGGCCAGGCGCTGCACCGTCTCGACCGGGTCGAGGGCACGCCGCGTGGCGTCGCCGAAGGGATCCCGTCCCTGCCAGCCGACGGTCCACAGGCCGAAGGTGAACCTGTCCTCGGGGGTGGGCTGGAAGCTCATGCCGCGGCTCCTTGCTCGCTGGACTATTTCGTCATGCCGATTTACAAATTAGTATGCGAGCACCTCTCTGGGAAGAGACAAGGTGCCTCCGAAGGGAGACACGTGCCGCGCGCAGTAGGGAGAAGCCCGATGTCAGCAGCCGAGGGTCCGCTCGTCGTCGGTGTGGACTCGTCCACCCAGTCCACCAAGGCGCTGGTCGTCGACGCGTCCACCGGCCGGGTGGTCGCGAGCGGCCAGGCGCCCCACACGGTCTCCTCCGGGGCCGGGCGCGAGACCGATCCGCGCCAGTGGTGGGACGCACTGTGCGAGGCCCTGCGCCAGTGCGGGGAGGCGGCGCACGAGGCCGCCGCGGTGTCGGTGGGCGGGCAGCAGCACGGCCTCGTCACGCTGGACGGCCGGGGCGAGCCGGTGCGGCCCGCCCTGCTGTGGAACGACGTGCGTTCGGCCCCTCAGGCCCGCCGCCTGACGGAGGAGCTGGGCGGAGCGAAGTTCTGGGCCGAACGCACCGGAAGCGTCCCCGCGGCCTCCTTCACAGTCACCAAGTGGGCCTGGCTGGCCGAGCACGAGCCGGAGGCGGTACGCGCCACGAAGGCCGTGCGCCTCCCCCACGACTACCTCACCGAGCGGCTCACCGGGCAGGGCACGACCGACCGCGGCGATGCCTCCGGGACGGGCTGGTGGGCCTCCGGTACGGAGGCGTACGACGAGGAAATCCTCGGGCACGTGGGGCTCGACCCGGACCTGCTGCCACGGGTGGTCCGGCCCGGCGAGGTGGCGGGTACGGTGCGCGACGGCCATGACCTGCCGTTCTCCCGGGGCACCCTGGTCGCGCCCGGCACGGGTGACAACGCCGCCGCCGCGCTGGGCCTCGGAGTGCGGCCGGGCGTGCCGGTGATGAGTCTCGGCACCTCGGGCACGGTGTACGCCGTGTCGCGGCACCGGCCCGCCGATCCGAGCGGCACGGTGGCGGGCTTCGCCGACGCCCGCGGCGACTGGCTGCCGCTGGCCTGCACCCTGAACTGCACGCTCGCCGTCGACCGTGTCGCGGCGCTGCTGGGTCTGGACCGCGAGGCCGTGGAGCCCGGCACGGCCGTGACGCTCCTGCCCTACCTGGACGGCGAACGCACCCCGAACCTGCCGAACGCCTCCGGCCTGCTGCACGGCCTGCGTCACGACACGACCGCAGGCCAGCTGCTCCAGGCCGCCTACGACGGTGCCGTGCACTCCCTGCTCGGGGCGCTCGACCTCGTCCTCGACGAGGACGCGGACCCCTCGGAACCGCTGCTGCTGATCGGCGGCGGCGCCCGGGGCACCGCCTGGCAGCAGACCGTGCGGCGGCTGTCGGGGCGTCCCGTGCAGGTGCCCCAGGCCAGGGAGCTGGTCGCGCTCGGTGCCGCGGCGCAGGCGGCGGGGCTGCTGACCGGGGAGGATCCGGCGGCGGTCGCGCGCCGCTGGGACACGGCGGCCGGTCCGGTGCTCGACGCCGTCGAGCGGGACGAGGAGACGCTGGCGAGGATCGCCGGGGTACTCTCCGACGCGGCTCCGCTGCTGGAGCGGCCCACGGACACCCACTGAGGACTGGCGTCAGGCATGACCGCACCGCTGCACGAGGCCCGTCCCGCCGGACCGGGACGCGCGCTGCCCGACACCCAGCAGGGCATGCGCCGCCGCAACCTCGCCCGAGTCCTGCACACGGTCCGCGCCGAGGGGCCGCTGTCCCGGGCCGCCGTCGCCTCGCGGATCGGCCTGACCCGGGCGGCGGTCTCGACGCTCGTCGACGAGCTCATCCGCTCGGGGCTCCTCGAAGAGCTGGGGCCCGAGCGGCCCGGCCGGGTGGGACGGCCCGGTTCCGCGCTCGCCGTCAGCGGACGCGGTCCGGCCGGCATCGGCGCGGAGGTGGGCGTCGACCATCTCGCGGTCTGCGCGGTCGACCTGCGCGGCACGACCCGCTCCCGGGCGATACGGCAGGGAGCGAACCGCGGCCGCTCCCCTCGGCCCGTGCTCGCGGAGCTCACCGACCTGATCCGGCAGGTCGTCGCCGAGGTGGAGGGCGAGGGCCTGTATCCGGCCGGACTCGCCGTGGCCGTGCCGGGTCTGGTGGCACGCGACGCCCGGACGGTCGTGCGCGCCCCGAACCTCGGCTGGCACGACACGGACCTCGGCCCGCTGCTGCCCGCGGACACCCCGCTGACCGTGGACAACGAGGCCAACTTCGGTGCCCTCGCCGAGCTCTGGCTGGGGGACGACACTCCTCGCGACTTCCTGCACGTCTCGGCGGAGATCGGGATCGGCGCGGCGGTCGTGGTGGACGGCGGGCTGCTGCGCGGAACACGCGGCTTCGCGGGCGAGTTGGGGCACGTGCCGGTCCGGCCGGACGGGCCGGAGTGCGCCTGCGGCGGGCGGGGCTGCCTGGAGCAGTACGCCGGTGAGGAGGCCGTGCTGCGTGCGGCCGGTCTGGAACCCGACGAGGACCGGGTCGGGCTGCTCGCGGGGCGCGCCGCGCAGGGCGACGAGGATGTACGCCGTGCCCTGCGCGACGCCGGTACGGCGCTGGGCGTGGCCCTGACCGGGGCGGTCAACCTGCTCGACCCGCAGAGCGTGGTCCTGGGCGGCGAACTGTCCGGGCTCGCGCCCTGGTTGCTGCCCTCGCTCCAGGACGAACTCGCGCGCCGGACAGCAGGTCCCGCCTGCCCCGTCTCCGTGTCGCGGCTGGGCCCTCAGGGGCCGCTGCTGGGGGCCGCCCATTCGGTGGTCCGGGCGGTGCTGGACGACCCGGCGGCGTTCGCCGGACAGGGCTGAAACGGCGCGTCGCCGCCGGTCACAGGCAGTACTCCTCCTGCCCTGACCACCCGACCGGGTGAGGGAGTTGTCCACAACAGGGGGCCCGTCCACCGCATCATGCCGCTCCCTCCGGGCCGCCCGCCGGGCGCCGTAACTTGATCACGCGGGCCGCGACCGCAAGGGCCGCAGCTCCGCGCAGTTGAGCAAGAGACACCCTCCTGTCGAGCCCGGAAGGCACACACCCATGCCGCAGACCACCCTTTTCCCCAGCAGGCGAGGCATCCTGGCGGGCGCCGCCCTCACCGCCCTCCCCCCGGCCCTGCTCTCCGGCACCCGGGCCGACGCCCGGCCCCGGGTCGTCGATCACCCCGGAGCGGCGTGGCAGCCGGCGAGCCGCAGCAACTACACGCCGTCCAACCGCCCACGGGCCCATCCGCTGCGCTACGTGATCGTTCACGTGGCGCAGACGACCTATTCCGGCACCCTGTCCGTCTTCCGCAACCCCGGGAACAAGGTGTCCGCGCACTACGTGGTGCGTTCCTCCGACGGGCGGGTCGCACAGTGCGTGCGCGAGTCCGACATCGCCTGGCATGCGGGCAACTGGGACTACAACACCCGCAGCATCGGCATCGAGCACGAAGGCTGGGTGGACCGGCCGGGATACTTCACCGACGTCATGTACGAGCGCTCGGCCCGGCTGACCGCGGCGATCTGCCGAAGGTACGGCATCCCGAGGAACCGGGCGCACATCATCGGCCATCACGAGGTCCCGGGCAGCGACCACAGCGACCCGGGCCGGCACTGGGACTGGAAGCGCTACCTCAGACTCGTCAAGTCCGCCTGAGGATCGGCCCCGTCGAGTCCGCCTGAGCACCGAACGCGCCAAGTCCGCCCGAAATCCCGGAAACTGCCCCGGCCATCCACCTCACGTCCCGGTTACAAATCGCTCAACCTCTGGTTGCGGACCGATGAGCAGGCGACGATGGGGCCATGACTCTGGCCCAGCGCGCCATGGAGCGTCTGCAGGCCTGGCCCGACCTCAAGGCGGGCCCGGCGAGTTGCGGTACCGGAAGGGCGCTCCGTTCCGTCCGTGACGAGATCGTCCACTTCCACTCCTCACGGGACGTGGACCTCCACCTCACCCGCCGGGCCATACAGCGCTTCCATTACGACCTCTCCGGTTCGAGCGCGATCCACCTGCTGCCCGGATCGGGCTGGGTGACGGTCCACCTCGACTGCGAGGCGGACGTCGATCTGCTGCTGAGTCTGATGAGCATCGCCCTCAAGGCTCACCAGACCCCGCCGGCCGATGACGACGGACCGCGGCTCGCCGGGTGCAACTTCCACCGGGTCACGGTGCTGCCGCGTGACGCCGTGGCGGGCGGCTGAGCCTTGGTGGGAGAACCGGAGGCGGTCAACGCCGGGGCGTGGGACGCGTACGGAGCACACCATCTGCGGCGGGGCACGGCGCTGCCCGAGGCGGCCCGGGTCGACTGGGGGTTCGCGGGCGGTGGACCCGGGAGCGAGGTTCTCGGGGAGCTGACGGGCCGGCGGGTGCTGGACCTCGGCTGCGGTCCGGCCCGGCACGCCGCGCATCTGGTCCGGGCCCACGGGGCGCTGGTGGACGCGGTCGACTCCTCGACCGGGCAGTACGAGCGGGCCCGTGCCCGCTACGGCTCACTGCCCGGGCTGCGGCTGGTCCTCGCCGACGCGGTGGAGCATCTGCTCTCGGCCGAGCCGTACGACGTCGTCTACTCCGTCAACGCCGTCCCCTACATCGATCCGCACCGGCTGCTGCCCGCCCTCGCCGGAGCGCTCAAGCCGGGTGGCAGGTTCTGCTTCACGGTGCTGCACACCAACAGCCGGGGTGACGGGCCGTCGGACCGGGTCGCCACCCGGCCGGAGACCCTGCGGCTCGCGGGTGGCGGTGAGGTCACCGTCCACATGTGGGTGCTCGCCCCGGAGCTCTGGACGGCGCTGCTGACCGAGTACGGGCTGCGCGTGGAGGGGATCGACGTCCTCGACACCCCGCAGGACGGCAACAGCGCCTCCTACCGGCTCTTCCGGGTGACCCGGCCCGTCCGGGTGTCCTCCCGGCCGCGGGTCCCCGGACCGCCGCCCGCGCACGCCGCGATCGGCGTGGGAGCCATCGTGTACGGACCACGGGGGCTGCTTCTGGGCCGGCACCGGCGCGGGACGTGGGAGCTGCCCGGCGGGACGGTGGAGCCCGGGGAGTCGTTGCAGGAGACGGTCGTGCGTGAGCTCGGCGAGGAGACGGGGCTCGCCGCGCGGCCCGAGGACCTCCGGCTGCTGGGCACGCTGCTGGACGACGCGGGAGGTGTCGTCCGTATGACCGTGGCCGCCCGGGTCACCACCTGGCGGGGCGAGCCGTCCGACCAGCCCGGGGAGAGCGTGGGTCGCTGGCGGTGGTTCGCCCTGGACCGGCTGCCGGAGCAGCTGTTCGTGTGCAGCGCGCAGGCTCTCACCCTGTGGCGGCCCGGGCTGCCGATCGACCACACGCCGGCGCATGTCACGCCGTTCGACACCGGAACGGGGGACAGCTGAAGCACCCAGAGGGGTGCGTTTTTTCAGCCGTTCCCGCGTAGTGCGCGCTCAGCCACCCTGGCGGACCGCACCGTCTGGTGCACTGCCTCCGAGGGTCCCGACAGTTGACGAGGCATCAGGGGGCACGGTGGCAGGTCGTCGCAGGCGACGAGGAGCAGGCAGAGCGGTACTGGCGTTTCTCACGGCGTTCGGCGCACTGGTCGGTGCGGGACTGGCGGGGGCGGCTCCGGCCGGCGCCGTCCAGAAGGGCGGACGGGTCGCGCCCGGTGTGACGTACGAGGAGTTCGACATCGAGGCGGCGAAGGGGGTGACGCACGCACATGTGCTGAGGGTCGACCTGGGAAACCCGCGGGTACGGGTCGATCTGCTGTACCCGGGGGCCGTGGCCGCACGCGCGCGGGTCTCGGCGATGGCGGACACCCAGGGCGCGGTCGCCGGTGTCAACGGCGACTTCTTCAACATCACCGAGACGCAGCATCCGGGCGTGGAGGCGACCGGCGCGAGTGTGGGTCCGGCGATCGCGGACGGGCGGACGCTCAAGGCGGCCGTGCCGAAGGGGCAGCGTTTCGGGCCGGAGCTGCCGCCCGGCACGACCACGGAGGACGTCTTCGGCGTCGGCACGGACGGGCGGGCGCGGCTGGACCGGCTGGCGCTGGCCGGTTCGGTCCGTACGGCCGGGGCGCGGCTGCCGCTCGGCGGCCTCAATCAGTACGCGCTGCCGGTGGGGTCGGTCGGTGCGTTCACCTCCGAGTGGGGCAGCGTGTCGCGGGTGCGCGCCACCTGCGGCACGGACACCGACCGCGCCGCCCCGTGCAGCACGGACACCTACGAGGTGACGGTCCGCGACGGCACGGTCGTCTCGGCCGCCGACACTCCGGGCAGCGGCCCGATCGCCGCGGGGACCACCGTGCTGGTCGGCCGGGAGTCGGGCGCCCAGCAGCTGCGCAAGTTCTCCACCGGTGAACCGGTCGAGGTCGAGCACGGCCTCGTGGCGGCGGACGGCGACGCGTACCGGCTCGCCCTCGGCGGCTACCCGGTGCTCTCGGACGGGCAGCCGCTGCCGGGGCTCGACGACACGACCTCGGCCGTCCGTACGGCCGTGGGGATCGCCGACGACGGGCGCCGTGTACTGCTGCTCGCGCTGGACGGCGCCGCCGCCTACCGCAGCGGCCTGACGATCGCCGAAGTCGCCGCCACCATGCGGAACCTGGGCGCACAGGACGCCTTCAGCCTGGACGGCGGCGGATCGTCGACGCTGGTCGCGCGGAAGCCGGGCGCGAGCACGGTCTCCGTGCGCAACCACCCCAGCGGCGGTGCCGAACGCCTTGTCCCTAACGGCATCGGCGTGTTCTCGGGGTGAGCTCAGGGCCGCAGACCGCTGACGATCTCCGCCGTCGCCGTGAGGCCGCTGTGGATGGTGGGGGCGATGCTGGTGCTTGCGAGATAGAAGCCGAGCAGCAGGCAGACCAGCGCGTGGGAGACCTTCAGCCCGCCGTTGCGCAGGAAGATCACCGCAAGGATCAAGAGCAGCAGCACCACAGAGATGGAAATGGCCATCGTCAACTCCTCCGCCACGCCGCCATGTCCGGTTCACGGCGTTCGGCCGCAAGTGTGGCGTAGCGGAGGGTTCGTCCGGGCGGCTGACCTGTCCGCCGAACGTGTGGTGTCCTTCTGTCGCTCTAAGCCGCCCGCCGGGCGTCGAGGAACGCCTCCAGGCCGGCGAGGTCGTCGGTGTTGAGGTGGTCGACACCGGCGGCGAGCAGTTCGCCCCACACCGCGTCGCGGGCGGGTCCGGCCAGGTCCGGGGTGGCCCAGAACCGCACCCGCTGCCCGCGCTTGTGGGCGGCCTCGGTGACAGCCCGCAGCTTCTGCCGCTCGACGTCGGGGAACGGACCCACGCCCTGCCAGGTGAAGTTCAGCGTCCAGTTGTCGCTGATCAGCGGGATGAAAGAGGCGGGAGCCGGGCTGCCGAGGTCGGCGAGGCGGCCGTCGTAGAAGGCGCGCCGGACGGTCTGGGCCTCCATGGGCGCGCGGGCCGCGCGGTCGCCGGAGACCACGGCGGTGACCGGACCGCGGTGGACGCGGCCATGGGCGTACGTGGTGAACAGGTGCCGGTGCCGCCGGAGTTGGCGGTCGAGTGCGCGGTATGTCGAGGCGCCCTCGGTCTTGATGTCGATGAGCAGTTGCAGCGAACCGCGGTGTCCCCGGTACACCGAGCCGTGGTGGGCCCGGACGCGGGCGGCGAGCGGGCCGAGGTAGAGGGACTCAAGGGTGCGGGACGGGTCGAGGTCCTCCGGGTCGTGGGCGACGAGGAGTTGGTCGCCCACGAGGTGGATGTCGGCCTCGACGCTGCCGAAGCGGTGGTCGAGGGCGTCGTACAGCGGGCGGGGGTGCTCGTAGTCGTTGTGGGCGTGGGCGCGCCACAACGGGCGGGGCCGGTGCGTGCGTTCGCCCGCCCGTGCGGGGGCGGCGGGCAGGGCGATCGAGCCCGCGAGGGCTGCGCCGAGGGTGGTGAGGGCCGTGCGACGGGTGGTGAGGGCCATGCTCTGCCTCCCTGGAGATGCCGTACGGGGACCCTGCGAGTATGGGGTCCGCACAGCTCAAGGAGCAGGCTTACGCACGGAGTTGGCCGGACTGCCGCCACGGGTTCACTTTCACCGGGTCGGTGCGCATGGACAGGCCCGCCCCTGGTGGGACGGGCCTGTCCGGGTTCTCCCCCGGAAGTTCCCGGAGTTGAAGCTAGGGACGTCAGGGGGCCTGGAGATCGACCAGCGCGGCCAGGGCCTCCCGGTGGGCGCCCGGCGTGCCGTAGGCGATCGAGTCGGCCTTGGCGCGCTTGAGGTACAGGTGCACGGGGTGCTCCCACGTCATGCCGATACCGCCGTGCAGTTGCACGGCCTCCTCGGCGGCTCGCACGGCCACGGGTGCCGCGTAGGCCTGGGCGACGGTGACGGCCACGTCGACGTCCTCACCGTTCGCCAGGGCGTCGGCGGCGCTGCGGGCGGCGGCGCGGGTGTTGACGACCTCCAGCCACAACTGGGCCAGCCGGTGCTTGATCGCCTGGAAGCCGCCGACGGGCCGGTTGAACTGCTTGCGCTCCTTCAGGTAGCGGACGGTCTCCGTCAGCGTCCACTCGGCCAGGCCGAACTGCTCGGAGGCGAGCAGTCCGGCGCCGGCGCGCAGGGCGCGGCGTACGGCGGGTTCGGCGTCGCCCAGCAGCCGCCCCGGCACTCCCGCGAGGGCGACGGTCGCCAGCGGCCGGGTCAGGTCCAGGGAGGCCCGGGGCGTGACGGTCGCGGCGGTGGCGTCGACCGCGTACAGACCGCCGTCGTCGGCCGGCACGAGCAGCACGTCCGCGACGGCCGCGTCCGCGATGCCGGTCAGTTCGCCGCGCAGCAACCCGTCCTCGTGCCGGACGACCTCGTAGGCGGCGCCCGGCGCGACGTTGAGCGCGACCGCGAGGGCGCCGATCGTCGTCCCGGTCGCGAGGTCCCGGAGGAGGTCGTCGGTACCGCAGGCCAGCAGGGCCTCGGTGGCGACGACCGCGCTCGTCAGATACGGCACGGGCGCGACCGCGCGTCCCAGTTCCTCCAGCACCACGGCGGCTTCGCGGTGGGTGGCGCCCTGGCCGTCGAGGTCCTCGGGCACCAGCAGGCCGGCCAGGCCCATGCCGTCGGTGAGTGCCTTCCACAGGGCCAGGTGGTGTGGGGTGTCCGACTCGGTGCGGGCGATGACGCCGGGTGCGTCGCAGTGGTCGGTGAGCAGGTCGCGGACGGCGGCGCGCAGCGCCTCTTCCTCTTCCGAGTACAACAGGTCGCGCTCGTTCTTCACCGGGCCAGGTCCTTCCAGGCGACGTCCTTGTCGGTGCGCGGTTCGGCGGGCAGGCCGAGAACCCGCTCGGCGACGATGTTCAGCAGGACCTCGCTGGTCCCGCCCTCGATGCTGTTGCCCTTGGATCGCAGGTAGCGGTAGCCGGCGTCGCGGCCGGTGAAGTCGACCAGCTCGGGGCGCCGCATGGTCCAGTCGTCGTAGAGCAGGCCCTCCTCGCCGAGGAGTTCCACCTCCAGGCCGCTGATCTCCTGGTTGAGGCGGGCGAAGGCCAGCTTCATGCCGGCGCCCTCGGGGCCGGGCTGGCCCGCGACGAGCTGCTGGCGCAGCCGCTCCGCTGTGAGGCGGGAGACCTCGGACTCCACCCACAGCTTCAGCAGCCGCTGGTGCAGGTCGTGGGTGCGCAGCTCGGGACGCTCGCGCCAGGTCTTCGAGATCGGGCCGATCATGCCGCCCTCGCGGGGCAGCCGCATACCGCCGATGGCCACGCGCTCGTTGTTCAGCGTGGTCTGCGCGACCTTCCAGCCCTCGCCGACCGCACCGAGGCGGCGCGAGTCCGGGATGCGGACGTCGGTGAGGAACACCTCGTTGAACTCGGCCTCGCCGGTGATCTGCCGCAGCGGCCGCACCTCGACGCCCGGGTCCGTCATGTCGCACACGAGGTAGGTGATGCCCCGGTGCTTGGGCACCTCCGGGTCGGTGCGGGCGATGAGGATCGCCCAGCGGGCCACATGGGCACTGGATGTCCAGACCTTCTGCCCGTTGACGACCCAGTCTCCCCCGCTCTCGGCCTCGCTCGAGCGGGAGGGGCCCCCGTCCTCACGCACCGCCCGGGTGCCCAGCGCGGCCAGGTCGGATCCGGCGCCCGGCTCGCTGAACAGCTGGCACCAGACCTCCTCGCCCGTCCACAGCGGCCTCAGGTAGCGCCGCTTCTGCTCCTCGGTGCCGTACTGGAGGATCGTCGGGGCGGCCATGCCGAGGCCGATGCCGATGCGCCGCGGGTCGTTGTCGGGCGCCCCGGCCGCGGTCAGCTCGGCGTCCACGACGGCCTGCAGGGAGCGGGGCGCGCCGAGTCCGCCGAGGCCCTCGGGGTAGTGCACCCAGGCGAGTCCGGCGTCGAAGCGGGCCCGCAGGAAGTCCAGTCGGTCGGTGGTGGCGGGCGGGTGGGAGGCCAGCAACTCCCGGGTGCGGCTGCGCAATTCCTCGGCGTCGGTCATGCTGCCTCCTCCATGACGACCGCGATCCGGCCGGTGGTCACACCGTCCGCCACCTTCTGCACGGCGTCCGCCGCCCCGCCGAGGGGCACGCGTTCGCTCACCAGCGGCTTGATCGCGCCCCGGGCGGCCAGCTCGGTGAGCTGCTCGTGGCAGTGCTGGACCAGCTTGGGGTTCTTGGTGTTGTACAGGCCCCAGTGCAGGCCGAGGATCGAGTAGTTCTTCACCAGGGCGTGGTTCAGGCCCGGGCTGGGGATCGTGCCGCTCGCGAAGCCGACGACGACGATCCGCCCCTCGAAGGCGACAACCTTGGCGGACTGCGCGTAGGCGGCGGGCCCGGCTCGGCCGGTGCGACGGCGATCCGCACCCCGTCGGGCACCGCCTCGCCCTCGGCGGCGACATGGACGACCTGGGACTCGCCCA
>NZ_JBEOXI010000227.1:0-13387 GCF_040296465.1 Streptomyces sp. NPDC002130 | reverse complement strand
GCTCCGTCTCCGCGCGCGAGGGCGCGATCGCGGGGCCCCGCAGGGAGGACGTCGGCGTGTCCCGGCCGCCGGTGTCCGCGATGGCCCGGAGCAGTGCGCGAGCCTGGTCGGCCTCCGGGCGGGACTCGGGGCGTTTGTCCAACAGCCGCTGCAGGACGGGCGCGAGGGGGCCTGCGCGGCGGGGTTCCGGCAGCGGCTCGGTGACGATCGCGGTGAGCGTGGAGAACGTCGACGTGCGGCGGAAGGGCGAGGAGCCCTCGACGGCCGCGTACAGCGTGGCCCCGAGGGCCCAGATGTCGGAGGCGGGGCCCGGGTCGGCGCCCTGGGCGCGCTCGGGGGCGAGGTAGTCGAGGGAGCCGACGAGTTCGCCGCTGCGTGTGAGGTGCGTGGTCGAACCGTCCCCCGGGTCGTCCATCGTGGCGATGCCGAAGTCGGTGAGGACGACCCGGCCCGTGCGGTCGAGCAGGATGTTGCCCGGCTTGACGTCCCGGTGCAGGACGCCCGCGCGGTGGGCGGCGGCCAGCGCGTCCATGACCTTCGCGCCGATCCCGGCCGCCTCACCCGGGTCCAGCGTGCCGCGCTCGCGCAGGACGTCGTCCAGGGACGGCCCGTCGACCAGTTCCATGACGATGATCGGGCGGCCGTCGACCTGTGCGATGTCGTGCACGGCGATGACACCGGGGTGGCGCACCCGGGCCGCCGCGCGCGCCTCGCGTTGCATCCGCAACTGCAGAGCTGCCAGTTCGGGTCCCGCCGCGTCCGTGTAGGTGCGCAGTTCCTTGACCGCGACCTCACGGCCCAGGACCTCGTCGACGGCCTTCCATACGACGCCCATGCCGCCGCGCCCCAGCGCCGCCGTGACGCGATAGCGGCCTGCCAGCAGTCGTCCGGCCCCGTCCGTCTGCCCGTGCTCCCCCGTCGACACCGCTGCCCCGTTCCTGTGACCCCACCGAATGCGCCGACGACCCACACCGTCAGTGCGTGGCGTACAGACTACGGGGCGCCGGTGACGACGACAGGCGTCGGTGACGGCTGTGACAGGGCCGGTACGCGCCGGCCGATCCGCCGGACCCACACGGTCAGGCGGAGGCCGTCAGATCCTGGACTCGTAGGGTCAGGCGGAGGCCGTCAGATCCCCGCGGCGGGGCGCCGCGAAGCTCTCCAGGTCCGCCCGGGTCAGGCCGGCCAGGCGGGCGACCTCCCCGATGTCCAGGGCGCCGCAGTCCAGGCCGCGCAGCAGGTAGCCGCTGAGGGCCTTGGCGGTGGCGGGCTCGTCCATCACGTCGCCGGCGGTGCGGTTGGCGTAGCGCGACAGCCGGGCGGCGGCCTGCTCGAAGCCCTCCCGGTAGAAGGCGAAGACGGCCGCGTAGCGGGTGGGGATGTGGCCGGGGTGCATGTCCCAGCCCTGGTAGTAGGCGCGGGCCAGGGCGCGGCGGGTGAGGCCGTAGTGCAGGCGCCATGCGGCGTGGACCTTCGCGGTGGGGCCGACGGGCAGGACGTTGGTGGAGCCGTCGGAGACTCGTACGCCCGTGCCGGCCGCCGCGACCTGCATGACGGCCTTGGCGTAGTCCGCGGCGGGGTGGTCGCTGGCCTGATGGGCGGCGGAGACGCCCAGGCAGGCGCTGTAGTCGAAGGTGCCGTAGTGCAGTCCGGTGGCGCGGCCCTCGGCTGCCTGGATCATGCGGGCGACGGCGGCGGTGCCGTCGGCGGCGAGGATGGACTGGCTGGTCTCGATCTGGATCTCGAAACCGATCCGGCCCGGCTCCAGGCCGTGTGCCTTCTCGAAGGCTTCCAGCAGCCGCGCCATGGCGGTGACCTGCTCGGCGTATGTGACCTTCGGCAGGGTGAGCACCAGCCCGCCGGGCAGGCCGCCAGCCTCCATCAGGCCGGTGAGGAAGATGTCGAGGGTGCGGATGCCCCGGGCACGGACGGGCGCTTCCATGCACTTCATGCGGATGCCCATGCAGGGGGCGGCGGTGCCGTCCTCGTACGCCTCGGCGATCAGCCGGGCGGCGCGGGCGGCGGCCTCGTCCTCCTCGGCGTCGGGGCGGTTGCCGTAGCCGTCCTCGAAGTCGACGCGCAGGTCCTCGATCGGCTCGCGCTCCAGCTTGGCGCGCACGCGCCCGTAAACGGGCTCGGCGAGCTCCTCGGAGAGGCCGAGGACGGCGGCGAAGGACGCGGCGTCCGGGGCGTGTTCGTCGAGCGCGGCGAGGGCCCGGTCGCCCCAGGAGCGGACGGTGTCGGCGGCGAAGGCGTCGCCGGGTACGTAGACGGTGTGGACGGGCTGACGGGTACCGGGGTCTCCGGGGTAGCGGCGCTCCAGCTCCGCGTCGACCGGCGCGAGGGAGGCGCTGATCTCCTCGCTGACGGCTCCCGCGAGGCTCGTCGCCACCTTCTCCTGCCGGCCCTGACCCATGAAGAGACCCTCCATTTTCCGCACAGCGGATTCAACAATCCGTAGAACGAAGTTATCGGCCGACCTTCGGCCTGGTCAACACCATCCTGACGTGGAATTCCCCATGCCTCGCTCTTGATCACTGCCGATCGGCCCTCTTCTTCCGTACTCAGAAGGCAAGCTTCATCCTGACGTGCAAGGGGAGGGAGACCACGTGCCGAACGAGGCCGGCGTGACGCGCCGCCACGGGCTCAAGGCGGCGGCGGCCGCCGCCATCGCGGGGCCGCTGCTCACCACCGCGGGCCCCACGCAGCCCGCTTCCGCAGGCGAGCACCCGGGCGCCCTGAACGTCATGACGTTCAACGTGCGCTTCGCGACCGTCGTCGACAAGACACCGCGCTGGGCCGTGCGCCGGCCGGTGATGCGAGAACTGCTGCGCCGCGAGCGGCCGCACGTCATCGGCATCCAGGAAGGGCTCTACCAGCAGGTGCGCGCCATCGAGACGGATCTCGGCGGGCACTACGACTGGATCGGCACCGGACGCGGGGGCGGCAGCAAGGACGAGTTCATGGCGGTCTTCTACGACACACGCAGACTCGAACCACTCGAGTTCGATCACTTCTGGCTGTCCGACACTCCGTACACGATCGCCTCGAACACCTGGGGCGCGGACTGGCTGCGCATGGTGACGTGGGTCCGCTTCGCCGATCTCGCCCACGGGGGACGGGAGTTCCACGTCCTCAACACCCACCTGGACAGCGTCAGCCAGCACGCCCGGGAACGCTCGGCGGGGCTCATCGGCGAGACGATCGCCGGGTGGGACCGGTCGTCCCCGGTCATCGTCACCGGCGACTTCAACGCGGCCGCCCACGACAACCGGGTGTACGACCTCATGCTGGACATCGGGCTGGTGGACGCCTGGGACGCGGCGGCCTCACGGGGTCCCGCGTACGGGACGCACCACGGCTACCGGGCGCTCGAGCCCGGCGGGCGGCGCATCGACTGGATCCTCACCACACCCGGGGTGACCACGCACTGGGCCGGGATGAACACCTTCAGCAGGGACGGGACGTACCCGAGCGACCACCTGCCGGTGCAGGCCTCGATGACCCTGGGATGAGAAGAGGCCCCCGTGACCGTTCGCGTGGTCACGGGGGCCTCTCACAGCCGGGGTCGATCAGCCCTTGCGGGTCTTGATCTCCTCGGTGAGCGCCGGGACGACGTCGAAGAGGTCGCCGACGACGCCGTAGTCGACGAGGTCGAAGATCGGGGCCTCGGCGTCCTTGTTGACCGCCACGATCGTCTTCGAGGTCTGCATGCCGGCGCGGTGCTGGATCGCACCGGAGATGCCGTTGGCGATGTACAGCTGCGGCGAGACCGACTTGCCGGTCTGGCCGACCTGGTTGGTGTGCGGGTACCAGCCGGCGTCCACGGCGGCACGCGAGGCACCGACAGCGGCACCGAGGGAGTCGGCGAGCGCCTCGATGATCGCGAAGTTCTCCGCGCCGTTGACGCCACGGCCACCGGAGACCACGATCGCGGCCTCGGTCAGCTCCGGGCGGCCCGTCGACTCACGCGGCGTACGGCCGGTGACCTTGGTGCCGGTGGCCTGAGCGGAGAAGCTCACGGACAGGGCCTCGACCGCACCGGCGGCCGGGGCGGCCTCGACGGCCGCGCTGTTGGGCTTGACCGTGATGACCGGGGTGCCCTTGGAGACACGGGACTTGGTGGTGAACGACGCGGCGAACACGGACTGCGTGGCCACCGGGCCCTCGTCGCCGGCCTCGAGGTCGACGGCGTCGGTGATGATGCCGGAGCCCAGACGCAGCGCCAGGCGCGCGGCGATCTCCTTGCCCTCGGCGGAGGAGGGAACCAGCACGGCGGCCGGGGACACGGCCTCGTGGGCGGCCTGGAGGGCGTCGACCTTCGGTACGACCAGGTAGTCGGCGTACTCGGCGGCCTCGTGGGTGAGGACCTTGACCGCGCCGTGCTCGGCGAGCGTGGCGGCGGTGTCGGCGGCGCCGTTGCCCAGCGCGACGGCGACCGGCTCGCCGATGCGGCGGGCCAGGGTCAGCAGCTCCAGGGTGGGCTTGCGGACGGCGCCGTCCACGTGGTCGACGTAGACGAGAACTTCAGCCATGGGACTTCTTCTCTCCTGCTTGCGAAAGATGAGGGGCGGTCAGCGAATGCCGGGCTCAGATGAACTTCTGGCCCGCGAGGAACTCAGCGAGCTGCTTGCCGCCCTCGCCCTCGTCCTTGACGATCGTGCCCGCGGTGCGGGCCGGGCGCTCGGCCGCGCCGTCGACCGTGGTGTAGGCACCCTCCAGGCCGACCTCCTCGGCCTCCAGGTCCAGGTCGGACAGGTCCCAGGACTCCACCGGCTTCTTCTTGGCGGCCATGATGCCCTTGAAGGACGGGTAACGGGCCTCGCCCGACTGGTCGGTCACCGACACGACCGCCGGGAGGGAGGCCTCCAGGTTCTCCGAGGCGGCGTCGCCGTCGCGGCGGCCCTTGACCGTGCCGTCCTCGACGGAGACCTCGGAGAGCAGGGTTACCTGCGGGACGCCCAGGCGCTCGGCGAGCAGCGCGGGCACGACGCCCATGGTGCCGTCGGTGGAGGCCATGCCGGAGACGACCAGGTCGTAGCCGGCCTTCTCGATCGCCTTGGCCAGGATCAGGGAGGTGCCGATGGCGTCGGTGCCGTGGATGTCGTCGTCCTCGACGTGGATCGCCTTGTCCGCGCCCATGGACAGCGCCTTGCGCAGGGCGTCCTTGGCGTCCTCGGGGCCCACCGTCAGAACGGTGATCTCCACGTCGTCGTCGGAGTTCTCGGAGATCTGCAGCGCCTGCTCGACCGCGTACTCGTCGAGCTCGGAGAGCAGACCGTCCACGTCGTCCCGGTCGACGGTCAGGTCATCGGCGAAGTGCCGGTCGCCAGTGGCGTCGGGCACGTACTTCACAGTGACAACGATCCTCAAGCTCACGCCGGCTCTCCTACTGCATCGTCATTTCCATGCTGCCTACTTGCAGGCAGCATAGGCGCCTCTAGCGTCCGATCCCGGTCGGGGCGAACCCACGCCCCGAGCGAAATATTACTCGTCAGTACACCCAGTTCGTTCCCGCTAAGCAAGCGCTTTGAACTGTGACCTTCGCAACGCAGCGTAACCGGAACTCGACGGTCACGCAGCCCGGGGAGCCACCCGGTTCAGTCGCCGAGACGCTGGAAACGTCCCTGGTGGTAGAGGAGCGGACGGCCGGTGCCCGAGGGGTCGCCGTCCACGACCTCGGCGATCACGAGCCTGTGGTCCCCGGCGGGTACGCGCGCGACGACCCGGCCCACCAGCCAGGCGAGCACACCCTCGAGGACGGGCACCCCCTCGGGCCCCTCCCGCCAGTCGGTGGGCGGGCCGAAGCGGTCGGCGCCGCTGCGGGAGAAGGTGGCGGCCAGCTCCTGCTGGTGCTCACCGAGGATGTGGACACCGACGTGGTCCGCCGCCGCGATGGCGGGCCAGCTGGAGGCGCCGGTGCCGACGCCGAAGGACAGCAGGGGCGGCTCGGCGGACACGGACGTCAGGGAGGTGGCGGTGAAGCCCACCGGGCCCGCCTCGCCACGAGCGGTGATGACGGCGACTCCCGCCGCGTGCCGCCGGAAGACCGAGCGCAGGAGGTCGGGCGTGGCGAGAAGGTCCGCAGGCATGGGGTCAGGCTGACGATAAATGGTACGCACAGTCAAGTTCGTTTTGCGATGTGGGAGATGACTCACTACTGCGTCACGCCCGTCACACCGCCTCTCCCAGTGCTGCGATCACGTCGGCCTTGCGCGGCTGCCCCGTGGCGCGCCGCACCACCCGGCCGTCGGCGTCCAGCACGAGCACGGTCGGGGTCTTGAGGATGTCCAGCCGCCGTACGAGGTCGAGGTGGGCCTCGGCGTCGATCTCGACGTGGGTCACGCCCGGCACGACGCCGGCCACCTCGCCGAGGACCCTGCGGGTCGCCCGGCAGGGCGCGCAGAACGCGCTGGAGAACTGCACGAGCGTGGCCCGCTCGCCGAGTTCCGCGCCGAGTTCCGCCGCATCGAGCCGCTTGCCGTCGTCGCGCCCGCGCACCCGCACTCTCCCGCTCCGCCGCCGTTGCAGCACTCCGTAGGCGCTCGCCGCCGCGAGCACCACCACGCACACCACCAGTCCGGTCATCACCTCCTGCAAGCGTTCACGAGACCGCAAAGATTCCCGCCCCCGTAAAGCGGCCGCACTGCGGAATGCTTGGTTCCATGGACATCGATGCGAGAGGGCCGCGTTTCGGCGCGGCCGTCACGACCGCCGTCCTGGCGGTCGTGCTGGTCACGGGGAGCGCCTGGCTGCTGGCCTGGCAGACGCTGGCGTTCCTGCTGGGGGCGGCGGGCGGGGTCGGCCGCTCCCCGTACGGCCTGCTGTTCGCCAAGGCGGTCCGGCCGCGACTCGGGCCACCGACGGAGTTCGAGGCGCCCGAACCGCCGCGCTTCGCCCAGGCGGTGGGGCTGCTTTTCGCCGGACTCGGGCTCGTCGGCTACACCCTGGGACCCGACTGGCTGGGCCTCGCGGCGACCGGCGCCGCGCTCGCCGCCGCCTTCCTGAATACGGCGTTCGGGTACTGCCTGGGTTGCGAGTTGTACCTGCTCGTGCGGCGGGTGGCGGTCCGCGCGGAGTAATGGGGACGCAAAAGCACGAGGTGGGAACCTTCGGACGACGTGACGAGAATCTCGCCGCCGACGGGCACGAGGACTGGCTACCCGGCCGTTCTTCGGGCACGATCTGCGACAAGCCGTAAACCTACGGCTGCGTAACTTCTCCACTGGGAATCCCTTCCCAGGCAGAGCAGGAAGGGTCCGAACCGCCCATGGCAGAGCTCGTCTACCGTCCCGTCGTCGGTTTCGCCCGCACGCTGTTCAAGGTGTGGGACCTCAAGATCGACTGTCAGGGTTCGGAGAACATCCCGCGCTCGGGCGGCGCTGTGCTGGTGAGCAATCACATCAGCTACCTGGACTTCGTCTTCGACGGCCTGGCGGCCCTGCCGCAGAAGCGTCTCGTGCGTTTCATGGCGAAGGAGTCTGTCTTCCGGCACAAGATCTCCGGCCCTCTGATGCGCGGGATGAAGCACATCCCGGTGGACCGCAAGCAGGGCGAGGCGGCCTACGCGCACGCCCTGGACTCGCTGCGGTCGGGCGAGATCGTCGGGGTCTTCCCGGAGGCGACGATCTCGCAGTCGTTCACGCTGAAGAGCTTCAAGTCGGGCGCCGCGCGCCTGGCCCAGGAGGCCGGCGTCCCGCTGATCCCGATGGCGGTGTGGGGCACGCAGCGGCTGTGGACCAAGGGCCACCCGCGCAACTTCAAGCGCAGCCACATCCCCATCACGATCCGTGTGGGCGAGGCGATCGAGGCCTCCCGCGACAAGTACGCGGGCGCCATCACGCGCCAGCTGCGCGAGCGCGTCCAGGAGCTTCTGGAGGCCGCCCAGCGTGCCTACCCCGTCCGCCCGAAGGGCCCGGACGACACCTGGTGGATGCCGGCCCACCTCGGCGGCACGGCCCCGACGCCGGAGCAGGTGCGGGCGGCCGAGGCGCACTGAGCCCCGCCCGTCCGGTTCTCAGGCGGAGGGCTCCGGAGCGCGTACGCTGACGTCCGCTCCCGGGCTGAACCTCGCCAGCAGCTCGGCGAGTTCCGCGGCGGCCGCCGTCACGTCGGCGACCGGCATCGGCGCCAGGCTCTCCAGCAGGAAGATGCCCGATGTCGTTTCCTCGGTGAGCCGGGTGCGCGGGCCCTGACGCCAGTTCCAGCGACGGCAGGTCACGCCCGTGTCGTCGCACCACACCACTTCGCCCGCGTCGGGGTGCTCGACGGTCTCCTCACCGTCGGCGACGGTCACGAAGTCCTCCTCCCCCGTGGCGCGGATCAGCCGCATGCCGCCCTCGATGCGGTCGAGGTCCTCGCCGCCGACGGGGATCAGATGGGCGACGGAGACGGCGTTGTAGAGGTCGACGAGCAGGTTGACGCGGGGCAGCCCTGCGTCCGAGAGGGCCCGCTTGGCCAGCGCCTCAGCGGAGTTGCGGGTCCTGGACGGCTTCGAGCCGAACGCCGTGTAGGTCTCGCGCCAGGCGGCCATGTGCGGGTCCTCGTGCGGGGCGCGGCCGTCCAGTCGTACGGCGAGCCGCCGTGCCGCGTCGTCGAGGAGCTCCGAACTGGCTTGACTGCTGGGCCCGTTGGCCAGGCCGTGCGCCTCGATCGCGACGTGCGTGAAGCCGGGCGCGAGAGCGCGTACGTCGTCGGAAACGGTCAGCGTGAGCGTCATGGTCGCCTTGCCTCAGAGTGCGGTGGGGAGCGTCTGCCACAGGTGCGGCCGGTCGCGCGCTGCCCTGAGGACGTCCAGCACGACCGGGTGCGGTGCAGCATACAGCACTGGATAGTCCATTTCATTGGACGCAAGATCGGGCATGAAGGCGAGCCGCTCACCGTCGAGGGAGAACTGCGCGTCGACGCCGGGCTTGTTGCCCCGGGGGTCCTGCCGGTGCCACGCGCCGTTGAACCGCACCGCGACCAGCCCGTGCACCTCGTCGAACTTCTGGTAGCACAGCGCGGTGGGAATGTCCTCGGCCCGCAGCAGTGCGGTCAGCGCATGGGCCTTGGCGTAGCAGATGCCGGTGCGCTGATCCAGGACGTCGGAGGCGCGCCAGGTGACGCGGAGATCGCCGGAGTCCTGTGAGTGCGCAATGGTGTCGCGTACGAATTCGAAGGCCGCCCGCGCATACTCATACGAGTCACCCACCCCGTCGGCGAGCCTCGCCGCAGTCCGGCGGACGAGCGGGTGGTGATGGTCGATCGCCTCGTCAGCGGCCAAGTAGGCGGAGAGGTCGGGCGTTTGCTGGATGAGCTGCATGCAGGCAGAGCGTAGAGAGAGACTTACCCCTCAGTCAATCTATTTACGCTCCGCCGCATACCTATGCATGCCTACGCGGCCGCCGTCCGGCCCTAGCGGGCCATCTCCTCCTTGAGTGCCGCCACGAACGCGTCCACGTCGTCCTCGGTCGTGTCGAACGCGCACATCCAGCGGACGTCACCCGCCGTCTCGTCCCAGAAGTAGAAGCGGAACCGCTTCTGGAGGCGCTCGCTCACGTCGTGCGGCAGGCGGGCGAACACCGCGTTGGCCTGCACCGGGTAGAGGATCTCCACACCGTGCACGGCCCGCACGCCCTCGGCGAGGCGCTGGGCCATCTCGTTGGAGTGGCGGGCGTTGCGCAGCCACAGGTCCCGGGCGAGCAGGGCCTCCAGCTGCACCGACACGAACCGCATCTTGGAGGCGAGCTGCATGGACAGCTTGCGCAGGTGCTTCATGTGGCTGACGGCGTCCTGGTTGAGGACCACGACCGCCTCACCGAACAGGGCGCCGTTCTTGGTGCCGCCCAGGGAGAGCAGGTCGACGCCGGCGGCGTTGGTGAGCGTCCGCATCGGGACGTCCAGGGTGGCGGCGGCGTTGGCCAGCCGGGAGCCGTCCAGGTGCACCTTCATGCCGTGCGCGTGGGCGTGCTCGCAGATGGCGCGTATCTCGTCGGGCGTGTAGACCGTGCCCAGCTCGGTGGCCTGGGTGATGGAGACGACCTGCGGCATCGCGCGGTGTTCGTCGTCCCAGCCGTAGGCCTGCCGGTCGATCAGCTCGGGGGTGAGCTTGCCGTCCGGCGTGGGGACCGTGAGCAGCTTGAGACCGCCGACGCGCTCCGGGGCCCCGCACTCGTCGACGTTGATGTGCGCGCTCTCGGCGCAGATCACCGCGCCCCAGCGGTCGGTGACCGCCTGGAGCGCGACGACGTTCGCGCCGGTGCCGTTGAAGACCGGGAAGGCCTCGGCCGTGGGTCCGAAGTGGCTGCGGACCACCTGCTGGAAATTCTCGGTGTACGCGTCCTCGCCGTAGGCGACCTGGTGCCCGCCGTTGGCCAGGGCCAGGGCGGCGAGCACCTCCGGGTGGGCCCCGGCGTAGTTGTCGCTGGCGAAGCCGCGGACCTCGGGGTCGTGATGACGGCGGGCGTCGGTCCTCGGCGGGTTCACGGCTTCTCGGTGAGCCACAGACGTTTTCCGTTCACTTCCGCGGCGGGCTTCTCCCAGACCTCGGTGATGGCCTCGGCCAGGTCCTTGACGTCGGTGAAGCCCGCGAACTTCGCGTTGGGCCGGTCGGCGCGCATCGCGTCGTGCACCAGCGCCTTCACCACCAGGATCGCAGCAGCCGACGTCGGCCCCTCGGGGCCCCCGGCCTTGCGGAAGTAGTCGGCCATGGCCAGCGTCCACGCCTCGGCCGCCGCCTTGCCGGCCGCGTACGCGGCGTTGCCCGCGGTGGGCTTGGTGGCGCCGGCGGCACTGATCAGCACGTACCGGCCGCGGTCGCTGCGCTGCAGCGCCTCGTGGAAGGCGAGGGAGGTGTGCTGCACGGTGCGCACCAGCAGCATCTCCAGGAAGTCCCAGTCGTCGAGGCTGGTCCGGGTGAAGGTCTCGCTGCCGCGCCAGCCGCCCACGAGGTGGACCAGGCCGTCGACGCGGCCGAAGTCCTTCTCGACGCGGGTGGCCCAGTCGCGGGTGGCCCCGAGGTCCAGCAGATCGACCGTGTCACCGGTGACGGTGGCGCCACCGGACGCGAAGCTCGCCGCGTCGACCGCCTCCGCCAGCCGCTCCGGATCGTTGTCCGAGCCGATGACGGTCGCTCCCGCCTCGGCCAGCCTGAGCAGCGCGGCCCGGCCGGCGGGCCCGCCCGCTCCGGCCACCGCGATCACCGCACCGCTGAGCGCCCCGTTCCCCATGATCTTCGCCTCCTGAGCAGTGTTCTCGGTACGCCGATCGCTCACGCGGCGATCCGCTCGGCGCTGTCCGCCGTGATGCCCTTGGTGGAGGCGATCACGTTCTTCAGCTTCTTGGACAGTGCCTCATAGAACATGCTCAGCGGAAACTCGTCCGGAAGCACGTCATCGACGAGCTTGCGCGGCGGCTGCGTCGTGTCCAGGGCGTCGGGGCCCTTGGCCCACTTGGAGCCGGGGTGCGGGGAGAGGTACGTCGAGACCAGCTCGTAGCCGGCGAACCAGTGCACCAGCTTCGGGCGGTCGATGCCGTCGCGGTAGAGGTCCTCGATCTCGGCGCACAGCTGGTTGGTGACCTGCGGGGCGCGCTCCCAGTCGATGGTGAGCTTGTTGTCGGTCCAGCGGACGACGTCGTGCTTGTGCAGGTAGGCGAAGAGGAGCTGGCCGCCGAGACCGTCGTAGTTGCGCACGCGCTCGCCGGTGACCGGGAAGCGGAACATACGGTCGAAGAGGACCGCGACCTGCACGTCACGGGCCTGTGGGACGCCGTCGGCCGAGAGCTTCACGGCCTCCTTGAAGGCGGTGAGGTCGCAGCGCAGCTCCTCCAGGCCGTACATCCAGAACGGCTGGCGCTGCTTGATCATGAACGGGTCGAAGGGCAGGTCGCCGTGGCTGTGGGTGCGGTCGTGGACCATGTCCCACAGGACGAACGCCTCTTCGCAGCGCTTCTGGTCGTGGACCATCGCGGCGACGTCCTCGGGCAGCTCGAGGCCCAGGATGTCGACGGCGGCCTCGGTCACGCGGCGGAAGCGGGCGGCCTCGCGGTCGCAGAAGATGCCGCCCCAGGTGAACCGCTCCGGGGCCTCGCGCACGGCGATGGTCTCGGGGAACAGGACGGCGGAGTTGGTGTCGTAGCCGGCCGTGAAGTCCTCGAACTTGATGCCGCAGAACAGCGGGTTGTCGTAGCGGGTGCGCTCCAGCTCGGCCAGCCAGTCCGGCCAGACCATGCGCAGCACGACCGCTTCGAGGTTGCGGTCCGGGTTGCCGTTCTGGGTGTACATCGGGAAGACGACGAGGTGCTGGAGGCCGTCCGCGCGGTTCGTGGCGGGCTGGAAGGCCAGCAGCGAGTCGAGGAAGTCGGGCACGTGGAAGCCGCCGTCGGCCCACCGGGTCAGGTCCTTGACGAGGGCCTCGTGGTAGGCGCCGTCGTGCGGGAGCAGCGGGGAGAGCTCCAGGACGGCGTCGGCGACCTGGCGGACCGCGAGCTCGGCGTCGGCCGGGTCGGGCGCACCCTGGGCGTCGAAGTCGATCGACCCGTCCTTGGACTGCCATGGCCGGATCCGCTCCACGGCATCCTTGAGCACGGGCCATGCCGGGTGGTCCACCACCCTGGCCACGGGAGGAAGACCTTCCTCCGAACCCACCTGCACAAGAATTTCCGTCATGTCCCACCTTCCACGGGAGAATCTCACGTATGCAGACCGTATACACACGAGGTTCCTCCCAGCAAGGGTGAACCCGGGAAATTATCCTGCCGGACCCTGTGCTTCACCGCACTTTTTCCTGTCGGTCACGCTTCTGCCCGTATGCGCGGCGACCATGCCCTCACTCTCTGCACAGGGCGGGTCCAGGCGATACGGTCAGGGGGGCCGTCAGGCCCCCAGTGCCGCCTGTCGACGGAAGAGAGTCGCGTCTTGAACTTCCTCACCATCGGTCACCGCGGAGTCATGGGTGTGGAACCCGAGAACACCCTCCGGTCCTTCGTCGCCGCCCAGGAGGCGGGCCTCGACGCCATCGAACTCGATCTGCATCTCAGCAAGGACGGCGCGCTCGTCGTCATGCACGACACGGATGTGGACCGCACGACCGACGGCACCGGCCCGATCGCCGAGAAGACCCTCGCCGAGCTGCGGGCCCTGGACGCGGGCCGGGGCGAGCGGGTCCCGGTCTTCGAGGAGGTCCTGGAGGCCGTCCACACGCCGCTCCAGGCGGAGATCAAGGACAAACAGGCGGCGCGGGCGCTGGCCGAGGTGATGAACCGGCGCGGGCTGTCCGGCCGGGTGGAGGTGTCCTCGTTCCACGACGAGGCGATCGCCGAGATCAAGCCCCTGGTGCCGGGCGTGCGCACCGCGCTGATCGCCAGCCGCTACGGCACGGACATCGTGGACCGCGCCGTCGCGGCC
>NZ_JBEOXI010000226.1:0-13425 GCF_040296465.1 Streptomyces sp. NPDC002130 | reverse complement strand
TACCACTTCAAGACGAAGGAAGAGATCCTCGTCAGCATCTTCGATAGCAGGGCACTGTTCCGGCTGACGATCTCGTAGCTGCCGTCACCGACCGGGACGAAGCGCCAGTTCTGGTTCGCGCCTCCGAGGTCGGTCCACTGGATGACGTTGGCTCCGTCGGTCTGGGAAGCACCCGAGACATCGACCGCCTTAGCGCTGCCCTTGTTGAGCACCTTGTAGTTGGCGTTCGTGGTGGGGAACGCGATGGAGGCGAACGCGTCCAGTGCGCAGACGGTGCCGGACGACGCGGCGTTCTTCGTACCGGTGCACACCACCTTGATCGTGTGAGGGCCCGCCGCGAGGTCCGTCTTCTCGAACAGCGGCACCTGCTTCGTCACTGTCGAGGCATAGGCGTCGATGCCCGACTGGGCGAGGGTGCCGTCGATGTAGACGTCCACCTTGCCCATGTTCGGCTGCGTCATGCTGAGGTACCGGACGCCCGAACCGGTGAACGAGTACTCGGCGTAGTTGCCCGCGGTGCTCGTGAACTTCTCGGACCCGTTCATGTCCTGGGTGTCGTTCCAGTTCGACCAGGTGCCGGAGTAGGTCACGCCGGCCGCCTTGTCGTCGACGTGGTCCCAGCGCTGCCGCACGATCGCCTTCGACGCGGCGGACGCGTTCCCCTGGGCGTCCACGACGTAGAGGCGGTAGTCACCCGCCGTCTGCGGGACCCTGATGGTCGTCGAGGTGCCGCTCGCGCTGGTCTTGGTGGGACCGGCGGTGAACGTCGTCGTGCCGGCGGGAGCCAGCCAGAGGGTCTTGGACCCGTCCCCGGGGCTCCGTACCGGAATGGTCATCACGCCCTTGCCGGTGAACGTGCCGGCGGGCAGCGCGTAGTCCTGAAGCGTCACATTGCCGGACGGGATGATGTCCTTGTAGAGGTCGTCCAGACCCGCGTTCACCGCGATGCTGTACGCCTGCGACGGCCATACGCGGTCCGCGTGGACGCGCACGTTCTCGATGTTGCTGCCCGGTACGTTCTTGCTGAAGATCGTGTTGACAGGGCCGTAGGTGTTGGTGATGGTCAGGTCGTGCTGCTTGCCCCAAGTGCCGGAGTTGATGGCGTACTTGACGTCCGGGTCGATGTCGAGGACGTTGTCGTGCTCGTTGATGTTGGCCGAGCCTTCATCGGGGTGGATTCCGTACTTGTGCCCGGCCGGCACGCCCTGGAGGTAGTTGTTGCTGATCTCGGTGCCCGGCTGGTTGCCCAGCGTGTAGATGGGAGCGGCGTCGCTGAGCGTCTGCATGGTGTCGATGAGCTCGTTGTACTTGACGCTGTTGTTCTTCGCCGTGGTGGTCGGGTTCCCCTCGTTGACGGAGCCCTGCGAACCGTCGAAGTTCCACCATCCCCAGCCGAGCGTGATGCCCGCCCACGGCGCTTTCTCGATGCGGTTGTGCTGCACGGACAGGGTGTCGGCGAAGTAGGCCGACACGGGGCTGGAGCCCTCGAACAGGACCGCGCTGTCGTAGAGGTAGTTGTTCGTGACGGTGATGTTCTTGCAGACGCCCTCGACGGCCACCGGGTACTTCTCGTGGTTGGTCGAGGTGTAGTCCCCGATGTACACGTGCTGGGGGTGTCCTACGGTGAGGGCGGAGCCGGCTATGTCATTGGTGAAGTTACCGGTCACCTGCGAGTCCGTCACGTCGTTGGCCATCGTGATGCCGTCCGCGCCGGTGTGCTGCACCGTGTTCCGCTGCAGGACGATCCCGTCGGCGTTCTCGATCTGGATCATCGCCGGCGGCAGGTCGACGTTGCGGTAGGTGTAGACGTGGAAGTTGCCCGTCGTGTACACGTTCGCGCTGGCGTTGCCCTGCTGGCCCTGCCGGAAGACGGAGTCCCCCACCTTGGTCAGGTTCCAGTCGGAGTGCTCGACCGTGAGACCGGAGAACGTGATGTTCTTCGCGTGATCGGTCCTGGACGTGCCGGCGATCTTGAGGATGGTGGACACGTTGTTCGGAGCGAAGACCTTCGCCGTGGTCATGTCCTCGGAGCTGGACTTGTAGTAGTACAGCTCGTGGTCGGTCTTGTCGAAGTAGAACTCACCCGGCTGGTTCAGGAACTCGTACGCGTTCATGAACGTGTGGCTGCCGCTGGGGTTGAAGTTCCCGTTCGGCGGCCCCTGGGCGATGGCCGCGCCCGGCTGCTGGTACATGGCCACGCGGTTGGCGCCGTCCGAGCTGGTGGTGATCTGTCTGACGCCGATGATCGCGGTGGTCCAGGTCCACGTCGTCTTGATCTCCACGTCGTCCTGGTTGGACGCGATGGCGGGCAGGTCGGAGAGGCTGTACTTGGACCCGTCGCACTCCGACTTGTTGTCGTACTCCCAGGCCCACGGTTGCTGCGGGATCGTGTAGGTGGCGTAACATCCGGCCGAGTTGATCGTCTTCGAGGCCATCTCGGCGCGCTTGCCGTTGACGTAGAGAGCGCGGAGCTTGTTGTCCCGGTTGAGGGTGGCCTTCCAGATGTTCCCACTGTGCTGGGTCCAGCCGGACACCTGGACGCCTCCCTCCAGGACCGGCTTCTCGCCCGGGTAGGCGGCGTACGCGATACGGTGCCCGTTCGTCCCGGAGTCGGCCGAGGTGAAGCCGATGGTGCTGCTCACCGGGTACGTGCCGCCGCGGAGATAGACGTTGATGTCTCCGGTCATGTTGTCGTTGACCGTGCGCACGACGTCCCGTGCGTGCTGCAGGGTCTTGAACGGCGCCGAGACCGTCCCGGCGTTGGAGTCGCTGCCGTCAGGAGCGACGTAGTACGTCGCCTGGGTGGCGGCCGAGGCCGGGGTCGGCATGGTGAGGGACGTCAACAGTGTGGCGGAGACCGCCACCGCGACGCCTGCTGACAACATGCGAACGGAGGGGATGACATGCTTCATCGTCTGTCCCTCCCTCTGGTGCGAACGATCGGGTGGGCGTACATACGGCGGCTCCCTGTATGTCCTCGGTGGGTCCTCGGCGCGGTTGGCTCGGATCTTCAGCGGGTTCGGCTCTGAGTGCCTCGAAGGCCGGGGCACGACTGTGGGCTCACCTCACGACGGAGGCGGAGCGACGGGGGGTCAGGGCCGGCGTAACGGCTCGTCCGCCGCGAGGGGGACGTCGGGCCTGATGAGCCCCTGGCGCCGGAGGTCGTCCCAGAGTGCCGCGGGAACGGCACTTCGATGGAGTGCGGCGTTCCGGCGGACCTGCTCCGGAGTCCGCATGCCCAGCGTGACGTTGACGACGCCGGGGTGCGTGTACGGGAAGGCGATGGCGGCGGCGGGCAGAGTGGTGCCGTGCCGCTCGCACACCTCGGCGATGGCCAGCGCCCGGCGGACCAGGTCCGGCGGTGCGTCCCGGTAGTCGTACTTCATGCCTTCGGCGGGCCGGTCGAGGGAGAGCAGTCCGGAGTTGAACACGCCGACCGCGACGACGCTCTTGCCGTGCTCCCGCGCGGCGGGCAGCACGTCGTCCAGCGCGGACTGGTCGAGCAGGGTGTAGCGCCCGGCGAGCATGACGACGTCGGCGGCGGTCTCGCGCAGGAAGCGGGCGAGCAGGGCGGACTGGTTCATGCCGGCCCCGATGGCCCCGATCACGCCCTGGTCGCGCAGGTCGGCGAGGACGGGCATGGCCTCGTCGGCGGCCTGCCGCCAGTGCGAGTCGGGGTCGTGGAGGTAGACGACGTCCAGCCGGTCCAAGCCGGTGCGCTCCAGGGTGTCGTCGATGGAGCGCAGGACGCCGTCGCGGCTGAAGTCCCACTGCCGGCGCAGGTCGTCGCGCACCACGAAGCCCTCGTCGTCGACTCCTCGGGGCCGTTCGTTGGGGACGAGGAGCCGGCCCACCTTGGAGGAGACGACGTAGGCCCCGCGCGGCCGGGCACGCAGGGCGGCGCCCAGACGGCGCTCGGAGAGGCCGAGGCCGTAGTGCGGCGCGGTGTCGAAGTACCGGATGCCCGCGTCCCAGGCCGCGTCGACGGCGGCCGACGCGTCCTGGGCGGGAGTCACCCGGTAGAGGTTGCCGATCACCGAAGCCCCGAAGCCCAGTTCGGTCACGGCGACCGAGGTGTTACCTATGGTCCGCCGGCGCACCACGTGCTCCTCGGGGGAGGAAGGCGGACGGTGGGAAGGGGTCAACCGTCCTCCCTCGTGGTGCGGGCCGTGGCGTCGCCCCCTTCGGGGGCGGGCACAAGGCGGTAGAAGGCGGTCGCGGTGCCGGACAGGACGGACTGGATCTCGTTCTCGGTACAGCCGTCGAGCAGTTCGTCGACGGTGGCGGCCCAGCGGTTCCAGCCGCCCGCGAGGTTCGCGACCGGCCAGTCCGAGCCGAACATCAGCCGGTCGGGGCCGAAGGAGTCGAGCAGGACGTCCCAGACGGGCCGGATGTCGGCGGTCGTCCAACTGGCGTGGTCGGCCTCGGTGATCAGCCCCGACACCTTGCACACCACGTGGGGATGACCGGCCAGCCGGCGCACCCCGCGTTCCCAGTCGGCCAGGTCACGCGCGGCGATGGGCGGCTTTCCCGCGTGGTCGAGCACCTGGGGCAGGTCCGGGAACCGTTCGGCCAGCCGGATCGCCTGGTCGAGCTGGTGGCTGCGGACGAGCACGTCGTAGCCGAGCCCGCGGTCCCGGAGTGCCGCCAGGCCACGCTCCACATCGGGCCGCTGCAGCCATCCAGGGTCCGTCTCGCCCTGGACGAGGTGGCGCAGCGAGCGCAGATAGGTGCCGCCCGGCCCTGCGCTCAGGCGGTCGAGCACCTCACCGATCGCCGGGGACGTCAGATCCGCCCAACCGACCACGGCCCCGATCAGCGGCTCCCGCGCGGCCAGCGCGAGCAGGTCCTCGGTCTCGGGCACGTCCGCGATGCACTGCACCACGACCGTGCTGTGCAGCCGCCGGCCCGCGATCAGGTGAGTGGCGGTGGCGCGCAGATCGCCGGGGGTGAAGGTACGGCGGATCGACGTCACGGCGGGGTCGTCGAGCCAGGGCTGCGGGCGCCGGTCGAGGTCCCACAGGTGGTGGTGGGCGTCGACGAGTGCGGGGGCTGCGGTCACTGCGGGTCCCCCTCCGGGCTCAGATGCCAGATTTCCGGCAACACCGTCCACTGCCGTGAGTCGCCCCGGTCCGGCCAGGGCTCCTGGCAGGGGTCGGTGAGCTTCCACCACTCCTGGGTCTCGGGGTCGGCCTCGAGTTCCGCCATGTCGGCCTCGAAGTCCTCGCCGTGGTACTCGAAGTAGGCGAACAGTGCGTCACCGTGGAGGAAGATGCTGTAGTTGCGGATCTGCGCCTGGCGCAGGGCGGCCTCGACTCCGGGCCAGACGGCGGAGTGGAGTTCGAGGTACTCCTGCCGGTGTTCGGGCCGGAGCCTGATGGTCTGGGCGATGCGTTTCATCACGCACCCTCCTGGGGGGTGAAGGGCGTCCGGTAGCTGGGGGTGTTGGTGCGCAGCCGGAGCCGGAGAGTGAGCCGGACGCGGGTGGAGGCGGGCAGGTGCACCGTCAGGAAGGCGCTGTCGCAGGACTGCTCTGCCTCGGTGACCACCGGTTCCGAGTGCCCGTAGTCGTACATGTCACCGATCCAGCCGTCGTCCGTGCAGGTCGTGTACCGGACCGCGGTGATGGTGTGCTCGGCGAAGGCGCCGGCCTGCACGATGACCGTGCGGTCCGCTTCGGGGGCGAGGTTGACCAGTTCGACGGTGGTCGCCTCGGGCTCGATGGACGTGACCAGGGCGGCCACGTCGGGCGGCAGGCCGGCGCGGCGGGCGTCGGCGTCGTGGTAGCGCAGCCTGGCCTGCTGCAGGCCGCCCTGGTACAGCACCTGCGGGCCGCCCCACGTCAGCTGCACGAGGGCCTCGGTGGCGACGGGGTTGCACAGCTGCCACACGTGGATGTCGGCCTCGGGCACGTCCAGGTCGCGGTAGCGGTCGATGCGCCGCAGGCGGTGGCGGATCTGGGCCTGGGCGGTGGCGAGGATGCGCTCGGGGTAGTCGGGGTCGTCGCCGGCGAGGAACGCGAACCACGCCTTCTCGTGCCCGGACTCCTCCTTGGCACGGAACGGCCGGACGGTACGCCAGTCGATGCCGTCGGCCTCGCGCAGCCCCTCCAGCCGGGCGCGGTCGGTGTCGGAGGCCGTGTGGTGCCACAGGGCCACCGGCACCGGCGCGGTGACCGGGTTGTAGTCGAACCAGCCCGAGTCGTTGTGACGGAAGGGCAGATGGAGCGTCGGCGTCGTGACGTCCGGACCGAGCTCGACCGCCCACTTGGAGGGCAGACTCGAGTCCGCCTCGGTGTGGGGCATGACCTTGCCACGGCCGATGAGGGCGTCGAGCGACGTCGCGACCATGGAGAGGTAGTCGTCGTCCCCGGTGACCGTCGCCGCCGCCAGCGCCGCCACACACGCCGCGTGACCCACGCTGTGCCAGCCGTGCGGCCAGGACCAGCCGTAGTGGCCGCCGTACCAGCGCCCCTCCAGCAGACTGCCGACCTCGCCGTCCGGGCCGGCGTTGTCCGGGATGAGTCCCTCGTTCGCCCGGGTCCGTTCCCGCCACGCACCCACGTACTCGACGATCCAGTCGCGGTAGCGCTCCTCGCCCGACAGGATCCAGGCGTTGAGGACCAGCCCGGCCGCGGCGAGGTTGACCGCGGTGTCGCCGACGCCCATCCGGTCCCGCATCTGCGCGCCGAGACGCGGATCCTCGGAGAGCGGGAACGGGCCGCCGTCCGCCTCGGGGATCCAGTCGAGCGGAAAGCCGTACGTCTCCGCTTCCTTCGGCAACCAGGGGTAGACGTCCCCGTCGAACAGGCCCGACCGGTCCGGGTCGCTGCCGTTGTGCGGGCGGGTGATGATGCGGTGCTGGGGGTCGTAGTTGCCCTTGGCCGGGTCGACGTACAGCTCGGCGAAGCGCAGCGCGCGCTCGGACCAGCGGTCGGGGGCGGCCATGCACAGGAAGTACAGCAGCAGCAGGCTTTCGCCCTGGTGGAACCAGTCGTAGCCGCGCTCGTACTCGTCGCGCAGCATGTCCAGTTCGGTGAGCTGCCGGGTCACGCCCTCCCAGTGCTTCTCACTGGCGGGCAGCAGATCGTCGGCGCCGCCGAGGAGGTACAGCTGGGGCCAGTTGAAGAACACCTCGTAGAAGTCGTCCACACCGTCACGGGTGGTGAGCCGGTCGTTGTACTTCAGCCGTCCGTCCGGGCCGGTGAAGTCGCGGGCGAAACGGCGCCAGGCGTGGTCGAGCAGGTCGAACAGCGCACGCTGTGCCGTGGCCCAGCCGGGTGGTTCGAGCAGCGGTACCCCGGCCCGGACTTCGGGCGGGGGAGCCGGGTGGCCGGAGGCCTGGGCTTCCTCCCCCGAATCGTGGTCGGCAGAGCTGAGTGGCATGCGGGGGTTCTCCGTTCGGGGTGACGGCGCGGGCGTCATTCCTTGGTGGCTCCGGCGAGCATTCCGCTCACCAGGAAACGCTGGGCGAAGAGGAAGACGACGAGCACCGGTGTGATGGCCACCAAGGTCGCCAGAGCCAGCTGCGGGCGCTCGATGGCGAGCGAGCCGACCGTCGGGTTGAACGACGGCACACTGCTCAGCAGGTTGCCGACGCCCACCTGGACGGGCATCTGGTCACTCTCGGGGAGCATCACGTACGGCAGGAAGTAGTTCGTCCAGTTGGCGACGAAGCTGAAGAAACCCACGAGCGCGATGACCGGCGTCGCCAGCGGCAGTGCCACGAGGCGGAAGACACCGAACTCGGAGCAGCCGTCCATCCGCGCCGCCGCCAGCAGGTCCTTCGGTACGGCGGTGGTGAAGTAGATGTAGGTCAGATAGACGCCGAACGGGTAGAAGGAGTACGGCAGGATGATCGACCACATCGTGCCGATCAGGCCCACCGCGTTGATCTCCAGGAACAGCGGCACCACCAGCGTGGCGTTCGGCATGAGCATCACGACCAGCGTCGAGATCAGCAGCGCGCGCCGGCCCCGGAACTCGGTCATCGCCAGGGCGTAGCCAGCGGGCACGGCCACGCAGAGCGTGATGACCAGCGAAATCACCGCGTAGAGCGCCGAGTTGCGCAGCCACAGCAGGATGGCGTTGTCCTGGTACGCCGTGAGGGCGTCCCAGTTGGCCTTGAGCGTGTGCCAGGAGCCGATGGAGAGCGGGCTGTCGTGGACCAGCTGCTGGTCGGTCTTGGTCGCCGCGAGGATGAGCCAGAGCACCGGCAGCACGAAGAACACGACGAACACGGCGAGTACGGAGGCGGCCAGCAACCGGGACGGCAGGTGCCGTGCGGACCGCCGGCGTTGCCGCGAGGTCCGGTGCCGGGAAAGGCTCACGGCCTCGGGTCCCCGCTCCGTGCGGGGCGCGGCGACCGGACTGGGAGAGGTCTTAATCGGCATCGAAGAATCCCGACCGTGCGACGAAGAGGGCGGCGGCCGACACACTGACGACCAGGAGCTCCACCGACACGGCGGCGGCGCCGTTGATGTTGTTCATCTGGAAGGCGAAGTCGTACGTCAGCTGATTGAGCGAGTAGTCCCGTCCGGCCACGCCGACACTGGCGAGCGAGAGCAACTGCGGCTCGACGAACAGCTGGGCGCCGCCCGCGAAGGCCAGGATCACCATGTACACGATCCACTTGCGAAGCATCGGGATCTGCACCCGCCAGGCGATCTGCCATGCGTTCGCACCGTCGATGCGCGCGGCTTCCATGACGTCCTTGGGGATGTTGTTGAGCGCCCCGTACATGACGACGATCCAGCCGCCGGCACCGGTCCAGAACGCGATGATCGTGAACAGCAGTGCCAGGTTGCCGGGCGCGATAACCTCGCCGAAGGTGTGAAAGCCCAGAGCACTCAGGAGCGGACTGACCGGGCTCACCGTCGGATCGAGCATGAACAGCCACACCAGCACGCTCGCGGCGCCGGCGAGCGCTCCGGGGATGTAGTAGAGGAACCGCAGCGCCTGCCCGGTCTTGCCGGAGGCCAGGCGGTGCAGCAGCAGCGCCAGGCCGACCACGAAGACCACCAGCGAGACGAGCCAAAGTACGAGGTAGACCGCGACGTGACTCACGGCGTCGAGGAACCGGAAGTCCTGTGCCGTGGTGACGAAGTTGGCGAAGCCGGTGAAGGTGCCCCCGGCGTCGGTGAAGGCGAAGTAGATGGCGTAGCCGGTCGGAAGGATGCCGAAGGCGATCAGCAGGATCACGTAGGCGGCGACGAACGCCGCGCCGGCCCGGCTCTGCCGGGCCGGGCCGCGACGGCGCCGATGGGCAGAGCCGGCCGAGGAGAGGGTCAGGGTCACTGGGAGACCTTGTATCCGTCGGACTGGGCGTACTTGACGATGGAGTCCTGCCAGGCCGGCAGCATCGAGACGATGCTCTTGCCCTGGGTCAGGCCGGGCTTGACGGTGGCCGCCCAGATCGCCTCCTGGCTGAACTTCCCCGAGCCCCAGCCCGGCCAGACCTGTCCGGAGGCGTCCTTGAGCGCGCCGAGGTCACCGCTGAAGTAGCCGGAGGCGTCCTGGGCCTTCAGCCAGTTCTCGGCCGCGGGCGCGTAGGCCGGGAAGCCGGGTGCCTTCTCGCCCTGGTAGGCGTTGTCGGTGGTGACCCACTTCAGGAAGTCGGTGGCCGCCTTGAGGTGAGCGGAGTGCTGGGAGAGCAGCCAGGTGCCGCCGCCGACGTTGCCCGTGGACGTGGCGGTGTCGCCCTTCCACTGGGGTATGGGGGCCACTCCGATCTGCTTCGCCGGGGTCTTGAGGCCGTCCTTGAACACCGCGCCGCCGAACCAGGCCGGACCGGGCATGAGCAGGACCTTGTCGGCCTTGTTCTTGGTGAAGTCGGTGCTGAACACCCCACTGATGGACATGGACTTGTTCTTGATGAGTACGTCCATGAGCTTGGCCATCTTGGTGCAGGCCTCGCTGGTGGTGTTCACCGACACGGCCTTGGGGCCGGTGATGTGGTTGGCGCCGCACTTGCTCGCCCAGAGGTAGATCTCGGGCGTGAAGGAGTCGCCCGCGTCACCCACCAGGTAGCCGGGGTGGTCCTTGGCGACCTTCTCGCCGAGCTTCTGGTACTCCTCCCAGGTCGTCGGTACCGTGTAGCCGAACTTCTTCATCAGCGGCGCGTTGTACCAGAGCACCGCCTGGGAGAGGTCGTTGCGCAGGCAGTAGAGCGTGCCGTTGACCGTACAGACGTCGTTGGCGCCCTTGGCGAAGTTCCCCAGGGTCCCTTCCGGGATCAGCCCCTTGTTGAGCGGCGCGGCGAAACCCGCGTCGACCGCCCAGGTGACCTCGTTGTTCTGGGAGCTGAAGACGACGTCCGGCCAGCCCTTCTTCGTGCGGTTGAAGAGCTGGACCTTCGTCTGGAGGTAGTTCGACCCGTTGGCGTTTCCGTCGTAGCTGACGATGCTCAGCTTCACGTCCGGGTGCAGCTGCTGGTACTGCTTCGCGGCGGCCAGCCGGGTCGCGTCCACCCAGACGGTCAACGCGCCGTCCTTCTGGGGCGCTTGGGCGAAGCCGTCCTTCTCGGTCGTGCTCGCGGTGCCGCCGCCACCGCAGGCGGCCACGGTCATGAGCACGGTGGCCGCGCAGCCTGCCAGCAACGCCGAACGTCTCTTGCTGGGCACTCTTTCCTGGCCGGCCGAAGACTCGTTGAGGGTCATGAACGACTCCACTTGGTGTGCGGGCGCCCCGAAGCAGATCGGGAAGGCGGCGCGGGGATGGGGCGACGACTGCTCTCTCACTGCCGTCGCGGATGAAATTAGGCGCCCTATCCAGCAGACAGTCAAGAGTGTGTGCAGCTCTGTTTGCCCAATCTCAAAGCGCTACCCCGGCGATCTGAGGTAATTGTGTCCCTATTTAGTCACATGCATGCCAATTATGCATCAACCTTTACTCCTTGGGCCGTTGCCAAATGAGTACGACTCATTGTTGGCTGAGGGTACGATGAGCGCGGCTCAACAGCGATCAGTCGCTGTCGTCGCAGTCACCCGGAGGCATGACAGATGAACGACACGCCCGCGACCGAAGTGGCCCTGCCCGCGCAGGCCCCCACCACTGCTGCCGCGGCGGTGAACGGCTCGGAGGAGGAGCGGCGTGACTACCGGCCCGGCTACGAAGTGGTGGCCGAGCGGATCCTCGAGTTCATCGCCGAGGCGCGCCTGACGCCGGGCGACCGGCTGCCGACGGAGAACGACCTCGCCCAGACGCTGAACACCAGCAGGGCGGTCGTGCGGGAGGCCGTGAAGATCCTGTCGGCCCTCGGCCGGGTCAAGGCGCACAAGGGGCGCGGACTGTTCGTCGCGGACGACGAGGGCATGCTCGTCACCAGCCGCTGGGGCGGCTTCTTCCGACCCGTCGACATCGATCACGTCCTGATGCTGTTCGAGTTCCGCAGGGTGCAGGAGATGGCCGCCAGCAGCCTGGCGGCCACCCGTGCCACGCCCGCCGAGCTGCGGACCATCGAAGTCGCGATGCAGCAGTGCAGGCACGGGTTCGTCCATGGTCAGGTCGATGTGTTCAACCAGGCGGACGACGACTTCCACACCGGTGTGGCCGCGGCCTCGCACAACACCTTCCTGGTCAGCGCCGTGCGTGACGCGCGGCGCCTGCAGCGGCAGTCCAGCGCCATCGGGATCCACGACACGTTCGGTGACGGAACCGCGGCCGCGGTGGAGGAGCACGAGGCCATCTACCGGGCCATCCGCGACGGCCGGCCGGACGAGGCGGCCGAGGCCACGGCAGTGCACCTCGACAGGACGCTGGAGGACTACCGGCGGGAGATCCAGCGGCGCCTGTTCGGGTAGCGACGGGCAAAGGCGGGAGTCTGAACAAGGGACTGCGCGGACGAGTGCATCACCGATCGCCAGCGAACCGGCGTAAGCGGAGTAAGGCATTCATGTCCATGTGCGATCATTCGCCCGTGAAAGCACCCTCCAGCCCGCCGTCGGGCGTATCGCCGACCGAGCGCGACGCCAAGTCGCCTGTTTTCGCAGCAGAGTTCAAGGACGCCGTCACGCTCCGGGCCTTCGGGCTCGTGCTCGGCGGCCTGCTCGTCCAGCTCGCCTTCATCGTCTCCTATGTCGGGGCCTTCCACTCGCCCACACCCCACCGGATAACCGTGGCGGTCGTCGCTCCGCAACAGGCCTCCGCGAAGATCGTCTCGCAGCTCAACGGCCTGTCCGACGACCCGGTCAAGGCGACGGCGGCGCCGAGCACCGAGACGGCCCGGCAGTGGGTGCTCACGAGGAAGTCGGACGTCGCCTTCCTTTTCGACGCGGCCGGTACCAAGGACACCCTCCTGGTCGCCTCGGCGGGCGGGCCGTCGGTGTCGCAGACCGCCACACAGATCGCCCAGAAGATCGAGACGGCACAAAAACGGCAGATCACCGTCTCCGACATCCGGCCCCCGAACGCCGGCGACGGGCGAGGCATGACGTCCTTCTACCTGGTGGTGGGCTGGGTGATCGGCGGCTATCTGACGGCCACGATCATGGGGATGGCGGCGGGTTCACGCCCTGCCAACCGGCAGCGCACCCTGATCCGCCTCGCCGTGCTCGCGTTGTACGCGGTCGTGTCCGGAATCGCCGGAGCGGCCGTCGTGGGGCCGGTGTTCGGCGCACTCGACGGTCACTTCTGGGCCCTGAGCGGCATCGGCGCCCTGGTCGTCCTCGCCTCGGCGGCGACCGCGCTCGCCCTGCAGACCCTGCTGGGCCTGCTGGGCACCGGCGTGATCTTGAAGGAAGCGATCGGCCTGACCGACGCCACCACGATCAACCCGTCCGGCGGACCGCTGCTCGCCAGGTCATCAACGCCGCCGGGGTCTGGACCGACGAGATCCAGGAAATGGTCGGTGGGCGAGGGCAATTCCAGGTTCGCGCTTCGAAAGGTGTGCACCTGGTCGTCCCGCGAAACCGCATCAACTCCTCTACCGGAATCATCACGCGGACCGAGAAGAGTCTGCTGTTCGTGATCCCGTGGGGAAGCCACTGGATCATCGGTACGACGGACACCGACTGGAACCTCGACCTCGCGCATCCGGCAGCGAGCCGAAGCGATATCGACTACATCCTCGGACATGTCAACAAGCTGCTCCAGGACGAGTTGACGCACGAGGACGTTGTCGGTGTGTACGCGGGACTGCGTCCGTTGTTGTTCGGCGAATCGGACTCGACCAGCACTCTCTCGCGTGAGCACGCGGTGTCGAGTCCGGTTCGAGGGTTGACGGTGGTCGCCGGTGGCAAGTACACGACCTACCGCGTGATGGCCAAGGACGCAGTCGATTCCGCGGTACACGGACTCGAACAGAAGGTGCCGAAGTCCTGCACCGAGCGTATCCAGCTGGTGGGTGCCGATGGCTATTTTGCCGCACACAACAATCGGCATCTCACCGCTGAGCGCACCGGGCTCCACGTTTCGACCATCGAGCACC
>NZ_JBEOXI010000225.1:0-13433 GCF_040296465.1 Streptomyces sp. NPDC002130 | reverse complement strand
CTCGTCGCCTTCTTCGGCATGATGAGCGAGGAACAACGGCAGTCTCTCAGTGATGCCGTACGGATCGTGCAGGGCCCGACCGGCCGAGGGGGGCTCGGCTGGTACCGTCCGGCCGTCCGGAGGGGGGCTCCGGAGGGCCGAGGTGCCGGGACGTCCGGCTGGGGGGCCGGACACCCGGCGTCCCGGTCGGCCCAAGGGGGGACGAGGGCCAACCGGAGTCACTGGGGGCAAGGGCCTACTGGTAGCTGATGTCGGAGGCCTTGAACTTGCAGCTCTTGCCGTCCGGGCCGGGCGGCGTCAGCTCCTTGGGCTCCTTGCCGGTGTTGTTGCCCTCGAAGCGCACACACGTCTTGATCTTCTTCTTGCCGTCACCGTGGATGCGGATCTTCGAGAGCGTCGCCGTGTCGCCGTAGTTGGCGTTCACCCCGACGATGGAGTTCATCGGCGCGGTCACGTCGATGTCGCTGAGCACGATCGTGCGCTTGTACTGCGTCTTGCAGTTGCCGCAGGAGCGGACCAGCTTGCCGGCGTGTCGTACCTGGAAGCCCGAGACGTTCAGCGTGCCCGCGCCGTTGAACTGCAGCACCTTGTCGTCGGCGTTCTTCGCGCCGCCGCCGATCACCTTGTACACCGCGGACGAGGACTTGCCCTTGAAGCTGGCCGCGTCCTCGCCGACGTCCGTCCACCACACGTTCTGCAGCGTGCAACTGCCCTTGCAGTGCACACCGTCCGCCGCAGGGGTGCCGATGACGACGTTCTTGAGAACCGCGCCGTCGGCCAGCTCGAAGAGCGGGTCCTGGCCCTCGTCCTGGTTGTCCTGGCCGAGCGCGCCGGTGCCGTAGAACATCTTCATCCCGCCGTCGCGCACACCGGAGACCGGGATGGTCTTGGACACGGGGGTCTTTCCCGTGTCCGTGGGCCAGGAGGACGCCGCGCCCGCCGTCGACAGCATCGACGTGGTGACGATCGCCGCACCCGTGATGCCGAACGCCGACACCGCGGCGATCACCGTCCGCCGCTTGGTGACGCTGCGGCGGTGGCGGACGCGCTGTTCTGCTGGTGCAGTCATGTACGGATTCCTCGGATGGGGGGTGGTCTTGCGCGTAGTGGTCGCCACCGGTGAGGAAAGGGTTGCCGCCTCTTCGCAAATTTTCACGAGTCGCCGTCGCCGTCGTCTCCGGCGGCGAAACCACCGCCGACCGACAGCTGCCGCGAACCGGCCGTGGCCGTCGCCGCGTAGCGGTCCCCGCCCGCGTCGCGGCCGCCGCGGACGTGGTCGAACTGGCCGGCGAACACCCACTCGCCCACCGGGACCGTACGGCCCTCCTTGAGGGTCCAGGTGTAGACGAGGAAGCCGTCCCGCTCGGCGACCTCCAGGGTGAAGTCGCCCTCGGGCAGGGAGCGCCAGGCGCCCGCGTCGGAGACCCCGCCGGTCTGGGCGACCTCCAACCGCACGGTCAGTGCCGTCAGTGGCTCACGGGTCTTGAGCGTGATGTCGCTCTGCGCCCAGAACTCGTTGCTGTGCGGGTCGACCGAGCCGTCCGACCACAGCGGGCCGTCCTCGGCCGAGGTGCGCGGCCGCTCGGTGGCCGGAGCGCTCGGCGTCCCCGACGGCGGGGGCCCGGACACGCGGCGCTCGGACGGCCGGCTCGGTGCCGGTTTCACCGGCACCGGGGGTTCGGGGGCCCGGCTCGTCGCCTCCGGGGACGGCGTGGGCACCGGGGTCGGCGACGTCGCCACTTCCCGCTGGCGCGGGGCGGTCTCCTCCTTCACAGCGGACGCAACCGCATAGCCGCCCACCGCCAGGACGCCGGCGACCGCGGCGGTCGCCCCCGCCACCCGCATCCAGCCGAACACCGGCGGACGCGTCGCCCCATGGCCGGAACCGGCCGGACCTGCCATGCCGCGTTCGACCCGGGCCAGCATGCGCTCCCGGTCGGGCTCGTGCGCCCCGGCCGCCTCGTGCAACCGGGCGCGCACCTCCTCGTGCACGTCCCGCCGCATGCTCATCGGTCCCTCCCTCCGCCCTCACCGGTGCGCACGCCCTCCACAGCCGGCGAGCAGCGGGGGACGCCCAGCGTCGCGTGCATCCGCTGCGGCACACCCTGTGCCCCCAGCAACCGCTGGAGTTCGGCCATCCCCTTCGAGGTCTGGCTCTTCACCGTACCCACCGACACCCCGAGTGCCAGGGCGGTGTCCTTCTCCGACAGGTCGAAGGCGTGCCGCAGCACCACACAGGCCCGCTTGCGGAACGGCAACCGGCGCAACGCCTCCTGCACATCGACCACGCCCGCTACATCCGGGTTCTCGGTGTTCTCCTCGCGCTGCGACCAGAACAGCGCGATGCGCCGCCGCTCGCGCACCGCGCTGCGGATGCGGGTACGGGCCAGGTTGGCGACCACACCGCGCGCGTACGCCGCCGGATGGTCGGCCGCGCGCACCCGGTCCCAGCGGTGCCACATCGCCAGCAACGCGTCCGCCGCCAGGTCGTCCGCGGTGTCCGACTCACCGGTCAGCAGGTGGGCGAGGCGGGACAGTTCGGCGTAGTGACGCTCGAAGAAGGCGTGGAACTCCACGGAGGCGGCGTCGTCGACGACCGTGCCCACGGGCGACCTCTCCTCCCAGCGGCTACGGGCGCTCCCGGCCGGGGCACCCTGTGGCTGTCATGTAGATGACATGTGATCATCCGGGGGGAGGCCCGGACGAGATCGGGAAGCGTAGCAGCGATCGTCGAACAGTTCGTACGGGGCTTCGAACGGCGTATGGCGGGCCGGACTCTGATTCCGTAACACGGCGAAAACCTGAACAGGGTTCAACCCGGGCACAATCCGGCCAGCATCCGCACACCGATCACCCAGGCACCGAGGAGCACGCGCCATGTCCGAACCCCAGCAGGTCACCGACCGGCCACCCGCCACGGCACCGCCGTCGAACAGCGTCGACCGGTTCTTCCGGATCTCCGAGCGGGGCTCCACCTTCGGCCGGGAGATCCGCGGCGGCTTCGCCACCTTCTTCACGATGGCCTACATCCTTGTCCTGAATCCCATCATCCTGGGCAGCGCGAAGGACAAGTTCGGGCACCAGCTGGACGCCGTCCAACTCACCACCGCCACCGCCCTGGTGGCGGCGGTCATGACGATCGTCATGGGCGTGGGCGGCAACCTGCCCCTCGCGCTCGCCGCCGGACTCGGTCTGAACGCCGTGGTCGCCTTCCAGATCGCCCCGCTGATGAGCTGGGACGACGCGATGGGCCTGATCGTCCTCGAAGGCCTGCTCATCTGCGTGCTGGTGGTGACCGGACTGCGCGAGGCCGTCATGCACGCGATACCCCAGCCGCTCAAGCAGGCGATCAGCGTCGGCATCGGCCTGTTCATCGCCTTCATCGGCTTCGTCGACGCCGGGTTCGTCAGCCGCATCCCGGACGCCGCGAACACCACCGTCCCCGTTCAGCTGGGCGGCACGGGCACCCTCGCCGGCTGGCCGATGCTGGTCTTCTGCCTCGGCGTGCTGCTGACGATCGGGCTGCTCGCCCGCAAGGTCAAGGGCGCCATCCTGATCAGCATCGTCACCATGACCGCGCTGGCGATCGTGATCAACTCCATCGCCGACATCAAGTCCTGGGGCCTGACCACACCTTCCTGGCCGGACAAGCTCGTCGACGCCCCCGACTTCGGGCTGGTCGGCCACTTCGACCTGTTCGGCGCCTTCAGCGCCCCCGGCGTCGGTGTCATCACGGTCGTCTTGCTGATCTTCACGCTGATCCTGTCCGACTTCTTCGACACCATGGGCACGGTCGTCGGCATCAGCGCCGAGGCCGGCCTGCTCGACGAGGAGGGCAAGGTCCCGAACCTCGGCCGGGTGCTGCTCATCGACGGTGCCGCCGCGGTCGCGGGCGGCGCGGCCTCCGCCTCCTCGGCGACCTCCTACATCGAGTCCGCCGCCGGGGTCGGCGAGGGCTCGCGCACCGGCTTCTCCAACCTCGTCACCGGCGGTCTGTTCGGCCTCGCGCTGTTCCTGACCCCGCTGCTCACCATCGTCCCCCTCCAGGCGGCCGCCCCGGCCCTGGTCGCCGTCGGCTTCCTGATGATGACCCAGGTCAAGCACATCGACTGGGACCGCTACGACATCGCCATCCCCGCGTTCCTCACCATCGCGGTGATGCCGTTCACCTACTCCATCACCAACGGCATCGGCGCCGGCTTCCTCGCCTACGTCGTCATCAAGACCGTGCTCGGCAAGGCCAAGGAGGTGCACTGGCTGCTGTGGGGGACCTCGGCGCTGTTCCTCGTGTACTTCGCCATCGACCCGATCGAGCAGCTCCTGGGAGCGAAGTGACACCGTCACCCGCGATGACATGAGAACGGGCCGCCCCCGGGGGGAAGGGGGCGGCCCGTCTCATCTGTACAGACGGCTTGCGGACGGCTGAGGTTCAGTCCTTGAGCGCCGCTTGCATCATCGCCTTGGCGACCGGCGCCGCGAGGCCGTTGCCGCTGACCTCCGAGCGGGCCGCGTCCGACTGCTCGACCATGACCGCCACGGCGACCTCCTTACCCGAGGAGTCGGACTTGCCGTACGAGGTGAACCAGGCGTACGGCACCTGGCTGTTGTTCTCGCCGTGCTGGGCCGTACCCGTCTTGCCGCCCACGGTCGCGCCCGGGACCTGGGCATTCGTGCCCGTGCCCTTGTTCACGACCGTCTCCATCGCCGACCGCAACTGCTCGGCGGTCGAGGAGCTGACGATCTCCTTCGTGCCGGCGTCGTCGTCGTAGTCCTGCAGCACATCACCACCGCTGTCGGTGATCTGCGAGACCATGTGCGGCGACACCAGCTTGCCGCCGTTGGCAATGGCCGCCGACACCATGGCCATCTGCAGCGGGGTGGCCGTGACGTCGAACTGGCCGATGCCCGTCAGGGCCGTCTGCGACGGGTCCATGTCCGACGGGTACACGCTCGTGTAGGCCCGGACCGGCACGTCCAGCTTGTCGTCGTCGAAGCCGAACTTGTCGGCCATCGCCTTCACCTTGTCCTGGCCGAGCTTCACGGCCATCTTGGCGAAGACGTTGTTGCAGGAGTACTCCAGCGCCGTACGGATGGTGGCGTTCGTGCAGGGCGCGTTCGGGTTCTCGTTCGTCAGGTCCCGGCTGGTGCCCGGCAGCGTGTACGGGTCCGGGCTGTCCGTCCGCTCGTCCACCGACGAGTACAGCCCGTCCTCCAGCGCGGCCGCCGCCACCACCAGCTTGAACGTCGAGCCGGGCGGCAGCGGTTGCCGCAGCGCACGGTTGACCAGCGGCTTCTCCGGGTCCGTGGTGAGCTTCTTCCACGCCGCCCCCGCGGTGTTGGCGTCGGTCAGCGACGAGGGGTCGTACGACGGCGTCGACACGATCGCGAGGATCTTCCCCGTCTTCGGGTCGATCGCGACGGCGCCGCCCTTCTTGTCGCCCAGCGCCTCGTAGGCCGCCTTCTGCACGTCCGGGTCGATGGTCGTGACCACGTTGCCCGGCTCGGCCCGCTGGTTGGTGAGCGTGTCCATCACGGACTTGAGCCGGCTGTCCGTGCCGTTGAGCAGATCGGTGTAGATGCCCTCCAGCTGAGTCGGGGCGTACGCCTGCGACGCGTAACCCGTCACCGCCGCGTACAGCGGGCCGTCCGTGTACGTCCGCTTGTACTTCAGGTCGCCCGTCTTCGTCGGCGTCGAGCCGGTGACCGACCGGCCGCCCACGATGATGTTCCCGAGCGGCGCCGAGTACGTCTCGATCGCGTTCCGCCGGTTGTCCTTGTCGTCTGCCAGCGCCTGGCCCTCGTAGAACTGCACCCAGGTCGCCCTGACCAGCAGAGCGAGCACCAGGAGCAGCGAGAAGACCGAAGCGCGCCTGATCGTCTTGTTCATTCCGACCATGCAGACGAGCCACGCCGGGCGGATCGTTCCCGTCCGTCCTGGTTTCTCATCCGACGGGCCGGTTTTCTCATCCACCGTTCAGAATGCCGGCCTCGTACGCGGCGATCACCGCCTGCGTGCGGTCGCGGGTGCCGGTCTTGGCCAGGACCGCCGCCACGTGGGATTTCACCGTGGCCGGGCCGACCTCCATCCGGCGGGCGATCTCCGCGTTGGTCAGGCCCCGCGCCATGTGCCGCAGCACCTCCCCCTCGCGCCCCGTGAGCTTCGCCACCCAGGCGGGCGGCGCCGGGTGCGCTCGGGCGTGCTCGGTCGCCAGGGTGCGCACGGCCGCCGGGAACAGCAGGCTGTCGCTGCGCGCCACCAGCCGGACCGCCTGCACCAGCGCGTCCGCGTCCGCCCGTTTCAGCAGGAACCCGGCGGCTCCGGCGCGCAGCGCGTCGTACACGTAGGAGTCGTTCTCGAAGGTCGTCACGACGACGATCCGGGGCGGCTCGTCCAGCGTCGCGAGGATCTGCTCGGTGGCGCGGATCCCGTCGGTCCCCGGCATCCGGACGTCCATGAGGACGACGTCCGGACGCAGCTCCCGTACGACCGACACCGCCTCCGCGCCGGTGGCGGCCTCGCCCACCACGGCCAGGTCCGGCTCGGCGGAGAGAATGGCGCGCAGCGCGCTGCGCACCATGCGCTCGTCGTCGGCGAGGACGACACGGATCGGGGCCGGGCGGGTCATGCGGGTCCTCTCATCGGCAGTCGTGTCATGGGCAGTCGTGCGTGCAGCCGCCAGGTCCGTGCCGGGGTAGGTCCCGCCGTCGCGGTCCCGCCCAGCAGCCTGGCCCGGTCGGCGATGCCCCGCAGCCCGTGGCCACCGCCGGTGCGGGAGGGGGCGGGGCCGGTCACCGGATTCTCCACGGTGATCTCCAGGTCTTCGCCATCCACCGCGATCCGCACCTCCACGGCGGCCCGCTCACCGGCGTGCTTGAGGGCGTTGCTCAGCCCCTCCTGCACGATGCGGTAGGCCTCACGGGACAGCAGCGGGGGCAGTGCCTCCGGGTCGGTGTCCACGGTGGCGCTCACCCTCTGTCCGCCCGCCCGGGTACGCCGCAGCAGCCCGTCGAGGTCGTCGGCGAGGGTCGGCGCGGCGGCCGTGCCGGGGGCGTCCCCCTCACGCAACACGCCCAGCACGGCGTCGAGTTCCCCGACCGTACGCCGGGTGGTGTCCTCGATCGCGGCGAGGGCCTCCCGGACGAACTCCGGGTCGGAGTCCAGGACCCGGCGGGCGGCACTCGCCTGCAGGGTGACCGCGCTCAGGGCATGGCCGACGGAGTCGTGCAGCTCCCGCGCCAGCCGGTTGCGCACGGCGAGGTCGGCCGCCCGTGCCTCGGCGGCGGCGAGCCGCTCCCTGGGAGTGGGGCCGAGCAGCAGGGGCGCCCAGCGGGCCAGCAGCGCTCCGCAGCCGGCCGCGCAGCCGGCGAGGGCGACGAGCGACACCGCGCCCGCGACGGGGGCGAGTGCCAGGGCCCAGGCGTGGTCGAGGACGTCGGGCAGGCCGGGCAGGTCGCCGCGCACCGCCGCGAGGACCGGCAGCACGATCAGCGTGACGGCGAACGGCGGCAGCGCCAGCGACATCCCCGCGATGATCCCGCCGAACCCGAGGTGCAGTGTGAACCAGGCAGCCGTACGGCCCTTCTCGCCCCGCGTGCGCGCGGGCCCGAGGGCGAGCCGGTCCGCGTCCACACCGCACAGCCAGCGCACGGCGGCCGACTCCAGGGGCCGGGTCAGCGGGAACAGCGAGGTGACGGCCGCGAGCGGCAGACCCAGGCCGAACGAGGCGAGTTGGAGGGGGAGGGAGCCGAAGACGTCCTCGGAACCGGCGGCCGGGCCGACGACCACCGAGCCGACCAGGACGTACGGCATGGCCAGCGCACCGCCGAGGATCAGATGGATCCAGCGCAGGCGCGCCCGCCGGCCGAACAGCAGCCGGGCGACTTCGCTCACGCCGTCCGCCGCGCGGCCCCGGCCGAGCGCTCCGCGCAGTGGAGGGCGCCGATGGCGGCGACGAGGAGGCCCACGAGCATCTGGCCAGCGTAGGCGAGATGCATCAGCGGCGTGGGCCGGTCGGCGAGGTCCGCCACGCCGCCGAGAGAGGCCAGCGACAACCACCCGCCCCAGCAGGCCACGGCACCCGAGCCGACCCAGGCCAGAGCGAGCGGCACCGACACGGGCAGAGCCCGGCCGCGCCGGAAGGCCAGCAGCACGGCACCGGCGACCGCCGCGAGGAGGAACACGACGTACAGGGCCTCCAGGACGTAGAACTCCCCGCCCCGCTCCGCCGCCCGCCCGTCGCGCAGGCCGGCGGATACGCCGCACTCGCGTCCGCTACCGCCGTCTGCGCACTGCTCGTCATCACCGTCGCGGGTCTGTCCGCCCTGTTGGACGGCCACTCCTCCGGGACGGACGCGTCGTCCCGCCCCATGAGCCCCGGGCCAACCGCCGCCGGCGCACCCGGCCGCTCGGCGCAACCGTCGGCCACGCGACCGTCGGCCACCGAGCCCGCCGCCGACCCGCCCCTCACCTGGAGTGTCGACCCCCTGGTTTGGGACAAGGGCTGCGATCACGATTACGTCCTCGACAAGCCGTCCGCGCAGGTGCCTCCGCCGCCGTTCCCGCAGGATGCCGAGATGTGGGCGACGACGCAGGGCGCGGTGCACGGGCGACAGACGAAGGTGCGGATCTCGGTGCAGGGGCGGTCGTCCACGGCCGTGGTCCTGAGGGCGATCCACGTCCGGGTCGTCAGCCGCGGCACTCCCGCCGACGGGAGCGCCTACTCCATGGGCCAGGGCTGCGGCAGCGATCTCACTCCCCGTCGCTTCACCGTGAACCTCGACGAGGACCGCCCCCTGGCCCAGCCGGAGGACGGCGCGAACGGTGCCGACGGCGGGCACACCATCCCGGCCGTACGCTTCCCCTATCGTGTCTCCGCCGAGGACCCTGAGGTGCTGGAGGTCCACGCGACGACGCAGGCCCACGACGCCCGCTGGTACCTCGAACTCGACTGGTCCTCCCAGGGCCGCACCGGCACGATCCGCATCGACGACGACGGCCGCCCGTTCCACACAACCAGCATCAAGGGCATGCCGCACTACTGGTACGGCACGAACGACGCGGGAGAGCGAGCCTGGGTTCCGCTCGACAGCTACTGACCTTTTCGGGTTGCCTTCGGGTGGTGACGCTGGGTGATTCCTGCGGTATGCCGGTGTTATGCGGTACGCGGATGGTGGGGGCCTGCCTGCTGAACGGCGGGCTGCGCGTGAAGGGATCCGGCTGGAGGCCGGGCGGAGGTTCGCACGAGGTGACAGGAATTCGGTCATCACCAAGGACAACACCGCCGGGTACGGGCGGATCGTCAACACGTGCTCCGACACCCTGTTCGGCGACACCGGGCGCAGCGCGTACGCCGTGGGCAGGCGCCCGTGCCAGGACTGACCACCTCCTCGGCAGCGGAAGGCGCCGCGTACGGCATCAAGGTCAACGCACGTGCCCATCGCAGCGACCCGCATGTCCCTGGAGGCGGTCTTGAACGACGATCGGACGACCGCGCTGCTCAACGACCTGTTCCCCGCCCGGCACATCGCAACGGTGATGGGCGTCGCTGGCCCATGAGAGCGCCCTCTGCACCGGCCAACTCCTCCACACGGCCGACCGCCGCACCGCCCGGATCTTCCTGGGGGGCCACCGAGGGCGTCGTATGGACGGAAGACCTCGCACCGGAGATGATCCGGGACGGCTTCCCGCGGATCCGGATCCGCGACATCGGAGCCTTTAGCACACTGGGGAGCGTCAGCGAGTCTATCGGCTTCAACGAGGTGGACCGGCGCGTTGTGCGCTTCCAGGACCTGGCCGGACAGGTGCCCGCCGTCTGCGCGCAGCTCGCCCTCTCCCAGCGGGAGCGGGCCGACGCCGCCAGCTACGTGCGCGTCATGACCGCGTGGATGAGCGGATACCACGCCTGGCAAACCGGGACCCAGCGCTACCGGAACGCCCCCAGGTCGTGCCGCCCTCGGGCCCGGGCCACCTCGGCGAAGTTCCCCGGCGTCCGCCGGCCACCGAGTTGAGTACGGCGCGGAGATGGACCGGGCCCGGACGTGCGGAGCGCGATCCAGGCGCTGATTGCGCCTTGTGGCCCGGGCGTACTGAGTACACACCGTGCAGACCGGGAGATCACTGTCAGGACCGGGCAAAGGTTCCGCTGTGTGGGTGCGCCCATCACCTCCGTGTCTGCGTGCCCACAGTTGCCGCTTTGCACGCCGCCCTCTACGGCGATCCAGAACCACTGCGACGCGCGGTGCCCGGCGTTGGACTGGACACGTAGCACCGAAGCTGGGGTGCGAGCGTTGACGGAGGCGGCGGTGTCATTGGGTGGTGAGCATGCCCTTCCGGAGCTGAGCCAGGGTGCGCGACAGCAGTCGGGAGACGTGCATCTGGGAGACGCCGAGCCGTTCGGCGATCTGGGCCTGGGTCAGTTCCTCCACGAACCTCCAGTGCAGGATCTTGCGCGAGCGCTCGTCGAGGTCGGCGATCATCGGGGCGAGGGCGTGGAAGTCCTCCACCAGTTCCAGCGCGCCGTCCTCGTTGCCGATGAAGTCGGACAAGGCCGTCTCGCCGTCCTCGCCGTTGCCGATGGCGGCGTCCAGGGATGAGGAGCGGTAGCCGTTGGAGGCCACCCGCGCCTCGATGACCTCCTTCTCCTCCAGGTTCATCAGCTGGGCCAGCTCCGCCACAGTCGGCGTGCGGCCCAGGCGGCTGCTCAGCTCCTCGGTCGCGCGAGCCAGCTGGACGCGGGCCTCCTGCAGACGGCGCGGAACGTGAACGGCCCACGTGGTGTCACGGAAGAACCGCTTGATCTCGCCCACGATGTAGGGGATCGAGAAGGAAGTGAACTCCACTTCTCGGGACAGCTCGAACCGGTCGATGGCCTTGATCAGACCGATCACGCCGACCTGGACGATGTCCTTCATCTCCTCCTGGTCCCGGCTGCGGAAACGGGAGGCCGCGTAGCGGACCAGGGAGATGTTCATCTCGATCAACGTGTTGCGCGCGTACTGGTACTCCGGCGTGCCCTCTTCCAGCCGATCCAGCTGCTGGAAGAACAGGCGGGTGAGCTCACGCGCGTCTTTCGGAGCGACCTTCGAGGGGTCGGCCATCTCCGGCAGTTCAGCGCACTGCGCCTGCGCCATCGTCGCTGCCGTATCCGTAACCATGTGTCCCTCCCCTGCCGGCCATGCCGACCACTTCAACTTGCCCCTGCCGCGCTTACCCCTTCCCCCCGCCTTCATGCCTACGCCTTCTACGGGGTCGAGGACGTCAACGTGGCGGGCATCGTCACGGACCACTGCTTGCCACCTCGCTGGGCGCCGTGATGGCAGGCTTCCGCGCTCGGATACGCCTGGACCACTCGGTCGCCCCGGAGACGACAGCCGCGGCCCTCGATGCCAGGGAGGCATCGCCGTAGCCTCGAGCGCTTCTGCAGCGAAAAGGAAAGCCATCATCACAGCAGGGAGAAGCAGGGCAAACAGAATCACAGAACCTCCCGGCAGGTCGACGCGCACGGCGGGCTCCGGTGCAGCCGATACCCGGGGCGGGCATGGGCGGCAGGCGGGCGGGGGCGGGGTGGAAGGCTCGCGGTGCCTTGCACTCCCTGTCCCGCACGCGACCTCGGCAGGCCGGGTGCACGAGCCGCAGGCAGCCGATGCATCCGCTGGCTGAGCAGGAAAATGACCGACGCAACCGAGTCCGTTAGGCCGGAGTGAATCGTCCGTCTCGGCGTCGGAGCCACACGCCCCCCGATCAGGTCCACGCCGGTGACCGCTACGCCGGGCAACGCCGCGCCATCGGCCGGGACTGCGCCCACCAACTCCTGGCTTCCGGACTGGCCTGGCCACTGCCAACACGACATCTCAGATGATGCTCAGTCGCCGTGCCTCGCGCATCCACGACGGGAACTCGGACAGCAGCCGGTCGTAGAGCTCTGCATCCGGTACGCCACTGATGTCGTCGACGGCGAAAAACCCGACGTTGTCGACGCGCCGGCCCGGCAGGGTGTCGAACCGCTCCAGCACGCCGTAGTTGGAGCGCCCCAGTCCGACGAACTGCCAGAAGACCGGTTCGTCCACCGCCTCCCGCAGCTCGGTTTCGATCTCCTTGTTTCGGTAGACGCCGCCGTCGGAGAAGAAAAGCACCAGCGTGGGGGCTGCCGCCGGGTGCTCACGGACGTAGGTCCGCACCTCGGCGATCACCTTCTGCTCCTCGTTCTGGACCCCGACCGCGCGCATGTCCACCTGGCCTGGCAGCAGACCCTTCCGCGGCTTCTTGCGCCGGAACAACGTCAGTTCACCGACCCGGACATGACGCTGCAGCCACTCCGGCAGGTCACCCAGGGCGAGGTCCGGCAGCCGGGCCGGATTCGACGCGAACGTCCACGCCTGCATCGCACCGTCGTCATCGAGCTGCGCGGCCACCGCGGCCATCCGCTCCACGACGTCGGCTACGACACCCCTCGAGTACAGGGACGACATCGACCCGGAGGCGTCCAGGACCAGGATGACGCGCGCGGTCACTCCGTCCGCCCCGTGCTTGCGAAGACTGACGGCCACTTGCTCTTTGCGCAGAGAGAGCCGCTTGCGCATGTCCACCGGCAACTGCTCCTCGCCCTTGACGAGACGCGGGGAGGAGGCGTCCGGGGCGGGGGGCATCGGGGCCCGGGCTGGGGTGGGAGGTCCAGGCTGGAGCGGAGCGCTCGCGACGGCAGGCGTGGGCGCCGGGGCAGCGGGCGCGGACGGGAACGTGGGTGCGGAGGAAGCCATCGACGCGGTGGTGCCCGGTTCTTCATCCACGCTGATGCCGAAGTCGGTGGCCAGGCCCGCGAGTCCGGACGCGTACCCCTGTCCCACCGCGCGGAACTTCCACTGACCGGCCCGCCGGTACAGCTCTCCGCCGATGAACGCCGTCTCCGTCGTTGCCTCCATCTCGAACAACGCCAGCTGCCCACCCGTCCCGGCATCCAGCAGTCGCAGCCGCAGACCGGACAACTGGCCGAAGGTGCCCCCGTCCGCGGAAGCGCCCAGAACGACCCGCTCGACCTCCGGCTCCAGGGATGTGGAGCGAGCCCCCTCCGATCGAGCTGGAGAATGTGCGGTTCCTCGCCGGCTATCGGCGGGCGTGGTTCTTCGATCCGGATGTGCTCGCCGCGGTCAGAAGTGCAGTGTGGGAGGGGATCAGGATTGAAGAAGCACTGTCTGCGGTGTCTGCCTATCCGGCACCGTCTGTACGGGCGGCACTGTTTCATCTGCTGTGGCGGCAGGAGTTCAGTGTGGACATGACCCAGAGGTTGACCACCGCCAGCGTGTTGCGGACCGCGTCATGAGTGGCGCAGCGACGCGTCACCACCACCCCCGTGGCTGCGCCACATCGCGGAGTGGAACCCCTTCAGCGCCACGGTCCAGGCCTGTCGTGTGCTGTTCGCCAGCCCGGGCCAGTCCCC
>NZ_JBEOXI010000224.1:0-13504 GCF_040296465.1 Streptomyces sp. NPDC002130 | reverse complement strand
ACGGGCGTCAGTCAACGACACACCCTGACCAACGATCAGATGATCTGAAGGAAACGGCCTAGGAGAGGCACGGCCCGGACACTCTGTCCGGGCCTCTCGTCTCCTGCTTCGCGCCCCGAGCCGGGCCGTCTGAGGGCGACCAACGACGACAGGAAACGACAGACAACGACAGACAGCGAGTGCTTCATCCCTGGTAACGGGGCATCGCGAAGCCCATTTGCAGGTAGGCGAGACCTGCCAGTTGTCTATGTGAATGTTCGACAAATTGCTGACGTCGGAGCCATTCGGTACGCGTGACCAAGTCGTGGCAGTGGATGTTGTTTCCGAAGCCTGGCCATCGCTTCATCCGGCCCCCATCCAAGTGGCGACCTTCTCTCACTCGGTGGACACTTGGAAGGGGCGTGCACAGCACCATTGCAGGCGGGGCGGATCGCTCTTTTCTAAGGAGGAAGCTGATGCAAGTTGCGATTATCGAGAAGAAGTCCCAGAGGGCCGTATGGGTTATCGGTCAAAGTGATGGCGCCGAAATCATTTTGCAGGAACTGACGGGCTTCGCCTCTCCGCGCTGGAATGCGCAGCCTCTTGGGGATGGGACTTACAAAATAAGTTCAAGTCACGCAAATGGGAGAGTGTGGGATGTAGTGCAGGCGTCACACGATGAGGGTGAGCGTCTCGTAATGTGGGGCTGGCATGGAGGGCCAAATCAGCGCTTCCGAATCGACGGAGAGCACATCACTGCCGTCCATTCGGGTAAAAAAATCGGAGTGACTGCCTATCAAAACGGCGCAGCGCTCATCCAGGTTAGCGACGGGCAGGCCAGCCGGTTCCGCGTGACCGCATCCTCGATAACCTCCATGCACTCGCAGAAAGTTCTCGATGTGCCGTGGGCTTCAACAGACTCCGGGGTGCAACTCTGTCAATTCGGGTTCCATGGTGGCCCCAATCAGCGATTCCTTCTCGAAGAGGTGAGTAATAGCTTCGACTATACCTATTACCGCATCGTCGCCGAGCATTCAGGGAAAGTGCTGGACGTGAAAGACGCTTCCAAGGAAAACGGCGCTCCCATAATTCAGTGGCCGTGGCACGGTGGTGAAAATCAAAAGTTCCACATCACGGGCGACCCGAATGGAGGTTTCCGCATCACGAATGTCCGGTCACGCCTGGTTTTGGACGTATCGGGGTGGGGGACAGATGACGGGGTTCCGATTATCCAATGGCAGTATCATGGTGGCGCCAATCAGCGGTGGAATCTCTAAAGCTGTGCGCTCGACGAGGACTCAGATGTGTCGAGTCAGAGCAATCCCTCGGGGGTTGAGAGCTGGCGATGCATTCGCTACTGGAAGGAAGGGGAGGTCGCCGGCACTAAGGACAGGTGGTGCTCGCGTTCCCCGACCAGGGTGACGGGAAGCCCCGAGCCGGGCCACGGGCGGCCAAGACGCCCCCCTGAGGCGCCGGGGGCGCACCAGGGCCCCTTGCGTGATCGGATCTGTCCGGATGGGAACGTGGCGAATTGTGTGCGCGGCGCCCTATTTTGCGGCGAGATAGCCGGAAGAGGAGTATGGAGAGTTAAGACAGGATGACAGTTATCGAGCGCGCCGGGCAGTATTGCAATCTGGCCCTAACTACGGTTCGGTCAACCTGACAGCACTGCTGGCCGGTACGGCAGAGCACTCGTCATCGCAGTGAGGTCGATTAGGCCGGATCGACGGTGATTAGCCATGGCAGTCGTTCCCATCATCAATACGAAGTTCGGAAAAGCGATAACCCTGCAAGAGGACCTCACTACGGTCACGCTGGCTGGCTGCTATGCCAACGAGAGGCAGGGATGGCAGGCGGAGAAGCTGGACGACGGAACTTACCGCATCAGGGATGCAACTACAGGCAGAGTCTTGGACGTCGCATTCGCATCCATGGAGGATGATGCACCAGTCATTTGCTGGGAGTGGCACGGGGGCCCCAACCAGCGGTTCCATATAGGGAATCCGGAGCCCTTCAGTAGCGGGCCCGGGGTGATCTCCGCCGTCCACTCAGGCAAGGCCCTTAGAGCCAAGGGTGGACTGGGCGTCAGCACGATTCCCGATGGGACTCCGCTTGTCCAGACGAGCAAGCAAAATGGGTCGCTCGAAAGATGGCGCATCTGGAATTCTCATATCGTTGCGGCGCACTCCGGACACGCCTTGGATGTGGTTGCCCACTCGTACGCAGAAGGCTACCCGCTGCTTCAGTACTACAGCCTGCCCGGGTGGAACACAAGTCAGCAATGGCGAATAGAGAGCGTTTACAGGAACGGGGAATGGCTTGTGCGAATCACGAGAAATGATTCGCCATGGGTTCTCGATGTCGAGCAAGCCTCAACACAAAACGAAGCCCGCCTGATTCAGTACAAGTGGCATGGTGGCCCCAATCAACTCTTCTATATGAGGCCAAGCGCGAAGAATGGTTACACATTCGAGAACATGCTGTCGCGCAAACGCATGGACGTGAAGTACGGATCAAAAGACCCGAACGCCCCAGTTCAACAGTTTCAGGCCAATAACCAATTGAACCAGGTGTGGTTGCTGTAGGAGGATCGAAAACCTTCTGCACCACGTCCGCGACCGCACGTTCCGCGAGGACGACTCCAAGATCCATGTCGGCCATCTCCCGCGCATCATGGCCGACCTGCAACCTCGCCATCGGCGTCCACCGCCAGGACGGCCACACCCACATCGCCGCCGCCCTACGCCACATCGCCCGCGACTGGCGAAGGCCCCTGGGTGCTCTGGGACTCACCGGATGAATCCGGACAGATCTCGATCATGCAAGGGACCCTGGGGGTCGCAACGCCCGATAGACGAGACCGCCACCGTTTATCTCGCCGGACTCCACCCCGCCGCCATCTTCATCTGGTCAGCAAAGCGATCCGAAGGAAACGGCCTAGAGCTGTCGGTGCCGTCCTCGGCGAAGAAGCTCGGAAAACTTCCCAGCCGTCTCGGGGACTTTCAGGCCAAGGGGAGCACGGCCAAGGCGCGGAGTGCGCCCCGGCGGCGCCCACCCGGGCCGTCGCCGGGCCCGTCCTGGCAGGTGCCGCGAGCATCTGCCGGAGGCGCATGTCAAAACGTTCATGCGGACCTTTGCGCACCCGGCCCGCAGCATCGGTCGGCGCGGGCGCCGACCGAACGAGAGCCGGCGAACCACCCGATTGATTCGGATTTTGCATATTATCCGAGCTTCGCCAAGGCCCTTGCCTTGAGCTCACGCTCTGCAGCTAGCTGGTGATGCGTCCGCTTCCCGGCCCGGGTTCCCGATGAGCCCGGCGCCGACCGGCAGCACCGGGGCCAGTCCCCGGGGCCGACGGTCAGGGAGGCGGTCAGCGAACCCGCACGTGAGGAGTGGTCATGAAGAAGGCATACGAGGCGCCGACGCTCGTCCGGCTCGGTACATTCCGGAAGGAGACGGGGCTCCTTCAGCGCTCCGGTCGCGACCGGCTGATCCTGAGCAAGAACTGACGACCGACGGTCTTGACCCGACGTCATGACTGAACTGCACGAAAGTGCGGGGACGGGCCCCGGCGACGCGCACTTCGCGGTCTTCCCGGACCGTGCGGACGCGGCCGCCGTGGCCCGCTCCTTCGCCCGCCCCGGAAGCCGGACCCTCGCGCACGCGTCGGGCCGGCCCTGGCTGGTCGGCCACTGGCACGACGACGACATCGTCACGGCGAGCGTCGGCGACGCCTCCCTCGCCGTCGTCGGCTGCTGCCCGGTCGACGCCGGCGAACTGCGGCGCCGGGCCGCACGGTTGCGTGATCTCGCGGAGCTCGACGCACCGGCCCGGTCCCTCCCCGGAAGTTTCCACCTCGTCGGCGCCCTCGACGGCCGGATCAGAGTGCAGGGCACGGCCTCCGGACTGCGGCTCGTCTTCCACGCGGAGATCGACGGCGTGCGCGTGGCCGCGACTCGCGCCGACACTCTGGCCGCCGTCCTGGGCTCGGAGCCCGACGTGGAGGAACTGGCCGTACGGCTGCTGTGGCCCGCCCCGCACCCGCTGTTCGAGACCTCGATGTGGCGGGCGGTCACCGCCGTTCCCCCACAGGACGCCGTGCTCGTCGCCGCGGACGGGCGCACCGTACGGCACACCCGGTGGTGGACGCCGCCGGAGCCGGTCCGGCCGCTCGCCGATGCGGCTCCCCTGATCCGGACGGCACTGGAGGAGGCCGTCGGCGCGCGCACCGGGCAGGGCGGCGTGGTGAGCTGCGATCTGTCCGGGGGCCTGGACTCGACCTCCGTCTGCTTCCTGGCCGACCGCTCCCCCGCCCGTGTGGTGGCCAGTACGTGGCCCGGACGGGATCCGGGGGACACCGATCTGATCTGGGCCGAGCGGGCGATGGGGTACCTGCCTGACGTCGAGCACGTGGTCTGGGACGCCGACGCCTCGCCGCTGGTCTACGAGGACCTGCTCGGCATCGACGACCTCCTGGACGAACCCACCATCGGCGTCATGGACCGTTCCCGGGTGCTGCACCACCTGCCCGGCCTCGCCGCACGCGGCAGCAGGTTGCACCTGACCGGCATCGGGGGCGACCACGTGGCCTGGTGCTCCGAGGCGTACTACCACCGGCTGATGCGCACCCGTCCGCTGTTCGCCCTGCGCCAGTTGCGCGGGTTCCGGGCGCTGTGGCGATGGCCGCTCGGCGGCACCCTCCGCGCTCTCGCCGACTCCCGGCCGTACCGGAGGTGGCTCGCCGACGCCGCCGATGGCCTGCGTGGCCCGTTGCCCCCGTCCGTGGCGACGGGTCTCGGCTGGGGCATGACCCCGCGCCTGTTCGACTGGGTGACTCCCGAGGCCGAGCGGATGGCGCGCCGGGCACTGCTCGACGCGGCGGCGACGACCTCTCCGCTGCACCCGGACCGCGGGCTCCACACCGACCTGGAGCAGATCCGCTCGTGCACCCGCGTCATCCGGCAGTGGGACCGGATGGCGGCCCGCGCGGGCCTGCCGATGGCCTCTCCCTTCCTGGACGACCGCGTCATCGAGGCGTGCCTTTCCGTACGTCCCTGCGAGCGCGTCACGCCCTGGCGGTACAAGCCCGTCCTGAGCGCCGCGATGCGCGGGATCGTGCCCGAGGAGTGCCTGCGACGCAGCAACAAGGCCACGGGCTCCATGGACGACTCCAACGGACTGCGCGAACACCGGGCCGACCTGCTGGCCCTGTGGGAGGACTCACGGCTGGCGGAACTGGGCCTGGTGGACGGCGCCGAGCTGCGCCGCCTGGCCCGGCGGCCCGCCTCCCCGGGGCTCTCCGACGCCATCCTCTACTCCACGATCGCCGCGGAGGTGTGGCTGCGCGGGCTCGCCCGTGTCCCGCAACCCTGACCGCACGCCCCGTCACGCACGTCAGACACGTCAGAAAGGCCCCTCTATGCCCCTGCGGTTCGGCGACAACGTCTCCACGGCCGAGACCGACTACGGCACGGTTCTCCTGGACGAACAGGTCGGCTCCTATTGGGAGTTGAACCCGACGGCCACCTTGGTGGTGCGGACGCTGCTGGACGGCGGGGAGGAGGCGGACGCGGCCGCCGCCCTGGTCCGGGAGTTCGACATCGACCGCTCGCAAGCCCTCCAGGACGTCGAGACGCTCGTCCGCGACCTGCGCGCGTCGGGGCTCGCCTCATGACGACGCCCAGTGCGCTGGAGCGGCCCACCGGTGTGCCCCTGACCCGGCGCATGGCCGCCCGCCTCGTCCTGCTCCCCGCGGTCGCCCTCGCTCTGCTGCCACCCCGCCACATCCGCACGGTGCTGGGCATCCTGAGGCGCGGCGCCGCACCGGCGAGCACCGGGCAGGCCCAGAACGCACGCGACGCCATGTGCGCCGTCAGCCTGCGCTGCGCCGGGCCGAAGGGGTGCCTGCCGCGCTCCCTGGGAGCGGCACTGCTGTGCCGGCTCGGCGGAACCTGGCCGACCTGGTGCACCGGCGTACGGGTCACCCCGCCCTTCACCGCGCACGCCTGGGTCGAGGCCGATGGCCATCCCGTCGGCGAGGGAGTCCCGCAGGGCTACTTCGCCCGGCTGGTGGCCGTCGCCCCGCTGCCGGGGCCCGCCGACCGATGACCGGCGCGACGGTACCGCACGGCGGCCGGGCGGCGAATGCCGAAGCCGAGCCCGGCAAGTCCACCTCGGCGGCCGTGGTCACGATGTACCGGCTCACCGCCGGGCATCGCAGCGCCATCGCCGTCGCCGGCGTGCTGACCCTCGTCGGCTCCGCCCTGGGACTGGCCCAGCCGCTCGTCGCCAAGCAGGTCGTGGACGCGAGCGGCCGCGGACAGGTCATCTGGCCGCTGCTGGCCCTCCTGGGCACGCTCTTCGTCGTCGAGGCGGCGACGGGGGCGGCGGGGCGCTTCCTTCTGGAACGGATGGGCGAAGGCGTCGTACGCCAGCTCCGGCACGGGCTGGTGGGCCGGCTGCTCCGCCTGGAGATGAGGGAGTACGACCGCCACCGGAGCGGTGACCTCATCTCCCGGGTGACCGCCGACACCACCCTGCTGCGGGAAGTCGTCTCCCAGGCCCTGGTCGATCTCGTGACGGGAACCCTGGTCGCGGCCGGGGCGATCGCCCTCATGGCATGGCTGGACCCGCTGCTGCTGCTTCTGGTCGTCGTGACCGTGGCGGCGTCGGCCGTGGTGGTCGCCTCGCTGCTCGCGGGCATCAGAAGCGCCTCCGAACACATGCAGGGCTCGGTCGGTGCCGTCGCCGCCGATCTGGAACGCGCCCTGAGCGCCCTGCCGATGGTCCGTGTGCACCGCGCCGAGGAGCGCGAGGCGGCCGGGATCGGCGCCCGCGTGGACGCGGCCTACGGCGCGGGGGTGCGCACAGCGAAGCTCGCCTCCGTGATGAGCTCCGCCGTCGAACTCGCCGTGCAGGGCTCCTTTCTCATCGTCCTGGTCGTCGGCGGCCTGCGTGTGGGCGGCCAGGCCGGCTCCCTCGGTGACCTCGTCGCGTTCCTCCTGTACGCCTCGTACCTGGTCCTGCCGCTGTCCTCCGTCTTCCGCGCGGTCGGCCTCATCCAGCGCGGGATGGGCGCCTACCAGCGCATCGACGAGGCGCTCCGCCTCCCCGTGGAACCCACCGCACCCCAAAAGCCGACCGGACCGACCAGGACTCCTCTTGCGGTGGGCCAGGCCGAACGGCCCGTCCTCGCCCTGCACGACGTCCACTTCGGCTACGACCCCGGGCGGCCCGTTCTCCGCGGGGTTTCGTTCGCCGTCCCCCAGCGCCGGCACGTGGCCCTGGTGGGCCGGTCCGGCGCAGGCAAGAGCACGGTGTTCGCCCTGGTCGCGAGGTTCTACGAGCCGGATGCGGGCACCTTGCTCTTCGACGGGCGGCCGGCGACCGAACTCACGCGTGGCGACTGCCGCCGGGGCATCGCCGTGGTCGACCAGAACACCCATGTAGTGCACGGCACCCTGCGCGACAACATCACCTACGCCGTGCCCGACGCCACGGAGGCCGAGATCCGGCGCGTCGTCGAACTGGCCCGGCTCGACGAGGTCGTCGACCGGCTGCCCGGCGGCCTCGCCGCCGTCATCGGTGAACACGGCGGCAACCTCTCCGGCGGCGAACGTCAACGGGTCGCCCTCGCACGCGCGTTGCTGGCCCGCCCCGCGCTGCTCCTGCTGGACGAGCCCACCTCGCACCTCGACGCGATCAACGAATCGGCGCTCACCACCGTCATGAAGGACGTCGCGCAGGAGTGCGCCCTGCTGGTCATCGCGCACCGTCTGTCCACCGTGCAGCACGCCGACCACATCGTGCTGCTGCAGGACGGCCGCACGGCCGCCGGCGGATGTCACGAGGAGTTGCTGGTCAGCAGTGCCCTCTATCGCGAGCTGGCCGCGAGCCAGATGCTCCGTGCGGGCGGGGAGCCCCGGAGCGGTTGAGGTCCGCGTTCACCGATGAGCGGCCAGCACAGCCGCGAGGCCCTCTTGCAGGTCCTTGACGAAATACTCGGGAACCTCCAGCGACGGGAAATGGCCCCCTTTTTCGGGCGACCTCCATCGGACGATCTGCCGGTACCGCTCCTGCGCCCAGGGGCGCGGACACTTCTCGACGTCGCGGGGATACATGGTGATTGCCGACGGGACGTCGACCCGCAGGTCGGGATCGAGGGAGTTGTGGCTTTCGTAGTAGATGCGGGCCGCCGACGCTCCGGTCCGCGTCAGCCAATACAGGGTGACGTCGTCAAGAATGCGGTCCTTGGAGATCGTCTCGAACGGGCTGTCCGCCGTGTCCGACCACTCGGCGAACTTGTCGAGGATCCAGGCGAGAAGCCCAACCGGTGAGTCGACGAGCGAGTAGCCGATGGTCTGCGGCCGGGTCGCCTGCTGTTTCGCATACGCCGCCCGGTGGCGCCAGAAATGGCGGGTTTCCTCGGTCCACTGGCGCTCGACCGCCGTCAGCCCCTCCGTCGTCAGCCCGGGCGGGCCCTCGGCGAACGTGGTGTGGATGCCGAGAACGTGCGCCGGGAACCTGCCGCCGAGAACCGTGGTGATATTGCCTCCCCAGTCGCCGCCGTGGGCTGCGAACCGGCTGTAGCCGAGCCTTCCCATCAGTTCCACCCATGCGGCCGCGATCTTCTCGGTTCCCCACCCGGTGGTGGCCGGCTTGTCGCTGTAACCAAAGCCCGGCAGCGACGGGACCACGACGTGGAACGCCGGCGCGTCTGCATTCTCCGGATCCGCCAACTCGTCCACCACATCGATGAACTCAGCGATGCTGCCCGGCCAGCCGTGCGTCAAGAGCAGAGGAGTGGCGTCCGCGCGTGCGGATCGGCGGTGCAGGAAATGAATTCCCAGATCATCAATGGTCGTGCGGAACTGGCCGACACGGTCGAGGCGCTCTTCGAACGACCGCCAGTCGTACCCGGTGCGCCAGTAGTTCACGACATCGACGAGGTCGGCGAGTGGAACCCCTTGATCCCACCGGCGGGGGCCGGGCGCGGCGCGGTGGACCGTCTCGGCCTCCGGTAGTCGCGCCGCGGCCAGTCGCGCGCGCAGATCGTCGAGGTCGGCGTCGGTCGCATGGGCTTCGAACGCTTGCACGTCGCTGGTCAGACGGGGCATGAGACCTCCTGGCCATCGTGGAACCGGCTAAGACGGTTCTAGCAGCCCTCAGAGTCATGCCGCAACCCGCTAAGGTGGTTCCATGCGTGGTGGTGAGTTCCCTGACTTCCGCCTCGGCAGCGTGCTGGCGACCAGCTTCACGGGGACCCTGTCGGAGCGTTACGGCAACGCTGTGGAGCGCATCCCCACGCCGCACCGACTCGTCGACTGGCTGACGGTGAACGGCCTCGCCGTGGACTCCTGCACCACCACCCAGCTCGACCTCGCCAGGGAACTGCGGGAGTCGATTCACGCCGCCGCGACAGCGGCCGCGATCCAGGACCCTCTTCCTGCGTCCGCCGTCCAGGTCATCAACGACTGCAGCGCTCAAGGCCGGGCCACGGCCATCCTGACACCCGAGGGCAAGCGGCGATGGCGGCTCAGCTCGCCCACCCGTGTGGAAGACGCTCTCGGCGTGATCGCCGCCGACGCGATCAGCATCATCGCCGGCGAACGAGACGGAAAGCTGGCCTTGTGCGCATCACCGACCTGCCAAGCCGCCTTCTTCGACACCAGCCAGAGCCGCACCCGCAAATGGTGCGACATGAACACGTGCGGGAATCGTCAGAAGAAGGCGCGCTTCATCGCCAAGCAGCGCAACAATCCCAGGTCAGCGGAGTGATCGTTTCCGGTACGTCCGCGTGGGCCCCGGGCGGCCCGCCCCCGCCCGAGGCGACCGACGAGGGCGCACTCACAGTCCGGGCCGCGGCCCGGACCGGCGTCACCAACGGCCGGGCGTGGTCCCGGTGATCGGCTCCGACGGCCTGTCGTCCACCCCGACGGGCACGTCCCCGGCGAGCATCACGCGGTGCATGATCCGGGGATGATCGAGATGGGCGGTGTCGCCGGGGGCGAGGTGCATGGTGGCGCGGTTGTCCCAGAACGCCACACTGCCCGGCTCCCATCGGAACCGGACCGTGTACTCGGGCCGGACCGCCTGCTCCAGCAGCATCTCCAGGACCGCGCCGCTCTCGGGCCGGGAAAGGCCGTCGATCTGCTCGACGTAGTAGCCGTTGACGTACAGGATCCGCTCACCCGTCTCCGGGTGGACGCGCACCAGTGGGTGCAGCGAGGCGACCTGCCGGTCCAGCAGGTGCCGGACGTACGCGTCGTCGCCGGGCCGTGGCTGGTAGCCGACGCCGAGCCGGTGCTCGGCCCGCAGTCCGTCGACGAACCGGCGTAGCGGCGCGGACAGGCCGGCGTACGCCGCCGCCAGGTTCGACCAGGTGGTGTCACCGCCGTAGGGCGGTACGGTCTCGGCGCGCAGGATCGTCGCGGCGGGCGGGTCGACGCGGGCGCCGTGGTCGCAGTGCCAGCCGCGCAGCAGGGTGTGGCGGCGGCGCTTGAGCCACTCGTCGTGCTCCATCCCGAACCGCCCGCCCAGCTCCAGCCGGTCGGCGGTCGTCTCGATCTCGGGGAAGTCCGGGGGCGAGGCCTTGCCCCGCCGGGGCAGCACCACCGTCTCGCCGAAGCGGCGCGCGAACGCCACGTGCCCGGCGTGGTCCAGCCGCTGCCCCCGGAAGAACACCACCTTCCACCGCAGCACAGCCGCCCTGATCGCGGCGACCACGGCGTCATCGAGGTCCGCCGCCAGATCGACCCCGTCGATCTCCGCACCGATGTACCCGGCGACCGGTTTCACCTCCACCCCGGCCTCCCGCGCCGCCTCGTCCGTCGTCCGGCTGTCCGTCGTCATGAGCGCTCCGCTGGTCATGGGCGTGGTTCCCGTCCCGAAGATCGTGACAGTGATCCCCGCCGAGGGCGACCACGCCTCACCACTCGGGCACGCCTCCGGGAAAAACCGGTCGAGGCAGGCCGAGCCTCGTCGGTAGCGTCAGGCTCATGACCTTGACGGATCTGCCGGCGGGCTTCCGCGACATCGAGCAGCTCGGGTACGTCCGCCGTGTCATCCACGACCGGCTCGCCGACGACCGCGACCAGCAGGCGTGCCGCTACCTCATGCGGTTCTGGTGGCAACTGGGCATGACCTACCAGGAGGTGACGCTCGACCAGCTCAGGGCGAACCTCGGCGGGGCCGAACTGCGGCTCGTCGAGGAGCTGATCGACGCCGTGCGGACCTCCCCGGAGGCGATCGACGACTGGGTCGACGCGGTGGAGGGGGCCCTCCCCGTTGTCCAGGACCGCGGCTTCGCACAAGTCCAGACGTTGCCGGGCGGCAGGGCCCGCCCTACACCCTGAACTCGCGGATCACGGTGTTCCGGAACACCGCCCTGCCGTCGACCGTGTAGAGCGCGAGCCCTGTGTCGACCAGGTACGGGAAGGCCGCCGACGAGTGCACGTACCGGCCGTCGTCCACGAACAGCTCCACGGAGGTGCGGTCGACCAGGATGCGAGGACCCGCGTGCCCTCGACCTCCACGTCGCCGAGCGACACCGTGCGCGAGAGGTTGATCATTGCTCACCCTATCCGTGACGCTGGAGGGACGACACAGCCGCACGCACAGTCGACGGAAGGTCCGACGGTGATCAGCATCCCGACCCACACGCTCAACGACGGTACGACGCTCCCCGCCCTGGGCCTGGGCACCTGGCCGCTCGGCGACGACGAGGCGCAGCAAGCGGTGCTCTCGGCACTCGAGGCGGGCTACCGCCTGATCGACACGGCGACGAACTACCGCAACGAGACGGGGGTCGGCCGCGGCGTGGCCTCCGGGGTGGTGCCGCGTGAGGAGATCGTCGTGACGACGAAGCTCCCGGGCCGGCACCACGGCTACGAGGAGACCCTCGCCTCCTTCGAGGAGTCCCGGGCCCGCCTCGGCCTGGAGTACGTCGATCTGTACCTGATCCACTGGCCGCTGCCGCGCGTGGACCGCTACGTCGACTCGTGGAAGGCCATGATCAAGCTGCGGGAGGAGGGGCTCGTCCGCTCGATCGGCGTCTCCAACTTCACGGCCGGGCACATCGAGCGGCTGGAGAAGGAGACCGGGGTGCTGCCCTCGGTCAACCAGGTCGAGCTGCACCCCCTGCTTCCGCAGGACGACCTGCGCGCCTTCCACGCGGCCAAAGGCATCGTCACCGAGAGCTGGAGCCCGCTGGGCCGGGGAACACCCCTGCTGGAGGATCCCGCCGTGGCGCGGATCGCCGGGGCGCACGGGGTGTCGCCCGGGCAGGTCGTGCTGCGCTGGCACACACAGCTCGGGGCGGTGCCCATCCCCAAGTCGGCCAACCCCGAGCGGCAGCGCGCCAACCTCGACGTGTTCGGATTTGAACTGAGCGAGGACGAGATGCGGGCCGTCGGGGACCGGGCGCACCGGCGGGTCGGCGCCGACCCCGAGGTGCACGAGGAGTTCTGACGGGTACCCGGGGCGCGCGAGGCAGGAAGGAGCCGCAGGTGGCCGATCGGGACCGGCTGCGGGACTACCGCGGCAAACGCGACTTCGACCGGACCGGCGAGCCCCGGGGACGCGGGGCGCCGGCCGGCGACATGCCCCGGTTCGTGGTGCAGATCCACGATGCGAGCACGATGCACTTCGACTTCCGGTTGCAGGTGGACGACGTGCTGAAGTCCTGGTCGATCCCCAAGGGCCCCTCGGCGGACCCGAAGGACAAACGCCTGGCCGTGCCCACGGAGGACCATCCGCTGGAGTACGAGGAGTTCGAGGGAGTGATCCCCCGCGGTGAGTACGGTGGCGGCACGGTGATCGTCTGGGATCACGGCACGTACGAACCGCTGAGCCACGACCGCAAGGGCCGTCCCGTCGACTTCGCGCAGTCGCTGGAGCGCGGGCACGCCACGTTCCGGCTGAACGGTTCCAAGCTGCACGGCGAGTACGCCCTGACCCGGTTCCGCGGCGACCGGGGCGGTGACGGCGAGGAGGCCTGGCTGCTGGTGAAGCGGGCCGGGGGCGCGGCCCGTGCGCACGGGGCTCCGGATCCGCGTCGCGCGCGCTCGGCCAAGTCCGGCCGCACCCTCGCCCAGGTCGCGTCGGACGCGGCCGCGGCCGCGGAGTGAGCGGCGAGGGCCACCTCCTCGCGACCGGACCGGCCAGAGCTGCCGGGCCGGTCAGAACTGCGGTGTGAGCGACTGTTCGCACCAGATGGTCTTGCCCCGGGTGGTCTGCCGGCTGCCCCAGCGCTGGGTGAGCTGGGCGACCAGCAGCAGGCCGCGGCCGCCCTCGTCGTCCTGGTGGGCCCGCCGCAGGTGCGGGGAGGTGGAACTGCCGTCGGACACCTCGCAAATGAGGGTCTGGTCCCGGATCAGGCGGAGCTGGATGGGCGGGGCGCCGTACCGGATGGCGTTGGTGACCAGTTCGCTGACGACGAGTTCGGTGACGAAGGCCGTCTCGTCCAGGCCCCATGCGGTGAGCCGGTCGGTGGCGGCCTGCCGGGTGGCGGCCACCTCCGCGGGGT
>NZ_JBEOXI010000223.1:0-13506 GCF_040296465.1 Streptomyces sp. NPDC002130 | reverse complement strand
CCGACAAGGTGATCACCCGCAGCGACAGCCTCCAGGACAACCTGTCCTACACGCCCTCCGCTGCCCGGCCGATCGGCGGCGGCACCACGGCCGTCGTCGCGGACTCCCGGATGTCCACGGCGTTCCAGGGCGACCTGACCAAGGCTTCCGCCTCCACGCTCGCCGTGCAGCGTTTCCTGGCCCAGAGCCTGACGCTCGGCCTGCAGACCGGCAAGCAGCGCAGCGTGGTCGTCGCCCCGCAGCGCATGCCGTCCGTGAGCCAGGCACAGGCCATGGCCGAGGCGCTGGGGGCGCTCCAGGTCGGGAACTGGTCCGAGTCGCAGGACCTCACGGCCGCCGCCAAGGCCAAGCCGGACCCGTCAGCCAACACCAAGGTGCCGTCGGCGTCCGCGTACCCCCCCTCGCTGCGGAAGCAGGAGCTGTCGCGGGCCGCCTTCGAGCAGATCGCCGAGACGCAGGCCAAGCTCGACAAGTTCAAGGTGATCCTCACCCGCCAGTCCCGGGTGGTGACCCCCTTCGGTCGGGCCATGAACCGCGAGATGTCCACATCGTGGCGCGGCCGGGGCGTCGCGGCGGTCGGATACCGCGACGGCATCGAGTCGTACCTCAACGGACTCATCGACGGGGTCAAGCTGATCCAGAAGTCGGAGACCAAGCTCTCCGGCCGCAGCGCCACGATCCCCGTGACCGTGCAGAACAACCTGGTCCAGGGCGTCGAGCACCTGAACCTGAGGCTCACGTCGACGAACCCCACGCGCCTCAAGATCGGCGGCGACGCCTACGAAGAGCAGCCCGTCACCGTCAACGGCGGCCACGCTCAGTCGGTGAAGTTCACCACGTCGGCCAACGCCAACGGCCGGGCGGAGGTCGTCGCCCAGCTATACACGGAGGACGGCCAGAGGTACGGCGAGCCGGTCACCTTCGACGTGCGCGTCACCGAGGTCACGCCCACGGTGATGCTGGTCATCGGCGGCGGTGTCCTGCTCCTGGTCCTGGCCGGCTTCCGGATGTACACCCACCGCAAGCGCGCCGCCGCCCGTGAAGCCGCCGAGGACGAGGGCGCCGAGGACGAGACCACGGAGGCGGACGGCGAGGGCGACGAGCCCCAGGGCCGGGCCGACGATCCGCGGAATCCGGCGGCCTCCGGCGCACGTCTCGATGAGGAGTCCGGTGCCGGCTCGCGGGCGGACGCCCCCGAGCAGCCGAGTGACCCGGCCCCGGACACCGCAGCGGGAAGCGCCGACCCGTCCGGCACGGGTGAGAGAGTGGACCGTTGAGAAATCGTGGCCGGTGGGCCCGGGACGATGAGGTGGGGTAACCATGAACGCGCCGTACGACGGTGACCGCGGCCGTGCCGCGGGCAGCTCGGGCTACCCCGATGCGGGCGGGCCCGAGGGCTCACCGCCCGAGCACGGCCAGGTGCCGCCGCAGCCGCCCACGGACATGTACCTCCAGGACGCCTACGGCCCGGACCCCTACGGCCAGGACCCCTACGGCGCACAGGACCGCGCCGCGCAGGACCCGGTCGGCGAGGCGCACTACGATCGCGCCGCGCACCCGCCGCCCGCTCCCGGCACGTACCAGCCGCAGCAGAAGCTGTACGGGCCGCCCGCGCAGTCGCCGTACGCGCCCGACCCGCAGGTGTGGGCCCAGACGCCCGCCCCGGAGCCGGAGGGCCCGACGCGGCATCTGCCGTACGGCGACGACCCCCGCACCACCCAGTTCGTGGGCGTGGACGACCTCGTCTCCCAGGCGGGCGAGCCGCGCCAGGAACCGGACGCGTTCGCGCATCTCTTCCGGGACCAGCAGCAGAGCAGCGGTCACCCGTCCTACGAGTCGCCGTCCGTCCCCGGCCCGTCCCCCGCCCCGGGACAGATGGCACAAGGCCCCTACGCACCGCAGGGCCCGTACGGGGCCGCTGACCAGACCGTGGCGGTACCGCCCTTCGTGGACGAGGCACAGGATCCTGAGCCCGACGCCTCGCCCGCTCCGAAGAAGAGCGGCCGCGCGGCGGGCCTGATGAAGTCCAGCGCCGTGATGGCCGCGGGAACGATGGTCTCCCGCCTCACGGGCTTCATCCGCTCCGCGCTGATCGTGTCGGCGCTGGGCGTCGGCCTCCTCGGTGACACCTTCCAGGTCGCCTACCAGCTGCCGACGATGATCTACATCCTCACCGTCGGCGGTGGTCTCAACTCCGTCTTCGTACCGCAGCTCGTGCGTGCCATGAAGGAGGACGACGACGGCGGCGAAGCGTACGCCAACCGCCTGCTCACCCTGGTCATCGTGACGCTCGGCGCACTCACGGCGCTCTCGGTCGTCGGCGCGCCGCTCCTGATCCGCGTGCTGTCCGACCCGGTCGCCAGCGACCCGGCGGCGAACCGGGTCGCCGTCACCTTCGCCCAGTACTTCCTGCCCACGATCTTCTTCATGGGCATCCACGTGGTGATGGGCCAGATCCTCAACGCCCGCGGCAAGTTCGGCGCGATGATGTGGACCCCGGTCCTGAACAACATCGTCATCATCGTGACGCTGGGCATGTTCATCTACGTCTACGGCACCGCGGCCGACTCCGGAATGAAGGCCACGACCATCCCGCCGGAGGGCCAGCGCCTGCTCGGCATCGGCGTCCTGCTCGGCCTCGTGGTCCAAGCGCTCGCGATGATCCCCTACCTGCGCGAGACCGGCTTCCGGCTGCGGCTGCGCTTCGACTGGAAGGGCCAGGGCCTCGGCAAGGCCGTCACGCTCGCCAAGTGGACGGTGCTGTTCGTCCTCGCGAACCAGGCCGGCGCCATGATCGTCATCCAGCTGTCCACCGCGGCGGGCAAGGCCTCGCCGGTCGACGGCACCGGCTTCGCCGCCTACGCCAACGCACAGCTGATCTGGGGCCTGCCGCAGGCCATCATCACGGTCTCCCTCATGGCCGCCCTGCTGCCGCGCCTGTCGCGCTCGGCGGCGGAGGGCGACGGAGGAGCCGTCCGTGACGACATCTCCCAGGGCCTGCGCACCACGGCGGTGGCGATCGTGCCGATCGCGTTCGGCTTCCTCTCCCTCGGCATCCCGATGTGCACCCTGATGTTCGGCTCCTCGGGCACCAGCGAGGCCACCAACATGGGCTTCATGCTGATGGCGTTCGGCCTCGGCCTGATTCCGTACTCCGTGCAGTACGTGGTCCTGCGTGCCTTCTACGCCTACGAGGACACCCGAACTCCCTTCTACAACACGGTCATCGTGGCCGCGGTCAACGCCGGCGCCTCGGCGATCTGCTTCTTCGTCATCCCGTCCCGCTGGGCCGTGGTCGGCATGGCCGCCTCGTACGGTCTGGCCTACGCGATCGGCGTCGGCGTCGCCTGGCGACGGCTGCGCAAGCGCCTCGGCGGGGACCTCGACGGTGCCCGGGTCCTGCGGACTTACGCCCGGCTGTGCATCGCGTCCGTCCCGGCCGCCCTGCTCAGCGGCGCGGCCTGCTACGGCATCGGCCACTCGCTCGGTCAGGGTCCCGCAGGCTCACTCGTCGCGGTCCTGGCAGGCGGCGCCGTGCTGCTCGGGATCTTCTTCGTCGCCGCCCGCCGCATGCGCATCGAGGAGCTCAACTCCCTGGTGGGCATGGTCCGCGGACGCCTGGGACGCTGAGTCGGGGGGTAGGCGCACAACCATCGTCAGCCACCGCGTGTCGTGCATAGCGGCGGACTGTGGGCACAATTGGTTTCGGCGTCGCACGGCGCGGTGGGATACCGGTCGGCGCGTAATGGATGGGGAGGCAGGAACGACGGTGGCGGAACGGAGTACGGCTGCCGTCGACGTGGCAGACAACAGCGACGAGGCGTCGCTGACCGCACAGGCGGACCAGTCCACGGCCGACGGGGTGGCCAAGAACCGGGAGCGGGACACGGACAGCGACGAGGTACAGGAGAGCACCAGGACCGACGGTGCCGGAACGACCTCGCCTCCCGAACTGCACAGTGGCCACAAACTCGCCAGACGCTACCGCCTCGAGGAGTGCGTCACCCGTCTGGACGGTTTCAGCAGTTGGCGTGCCGTGGACGAGAAGCTCCGCCGTGCCGTCGGCGTGCACATCCTGCCCGCCGACCACTCGCGGGCCCGCTCCGTCCTGGCGGCCGCCCGCTCCTCCGCCCTCCTGGGTGACCCTCGTTTCGTCCAGGTGCTGGACGCGGTGGAGGAAAACGACGTCGTCTACGTCGTCCACGAGTGGCTTCCCGACGCGACGGAACTGACCACGCTCCTCGCCTCCGGCCCTCTGGAGCCCTACGACGCCTACCAGATGGTCAGCCAGGTCTCCTCCGCCATGGCGGCCGCCCATCGTGAGGGCCTCGCCCATCTGCGGCTCAATCCCAACGCCGTGTTGCGCGCCTCGACCGGCCAGTGGCGCATCCGCGGCCTCGCGGTGAACGCCGCCCTGCGCGGCGTCTCGTCCGACACCCCGCAGCGCACGGACACCGAGGCCATCGGCGCCCTGCTGTACGCGGCGCTCACGCAGCGCTGGCCGTACGAGAGCGACGCATACGGCCTGTCGGGCCTGCCGAAGGACATCGGTCTGATCGCGCCCGACCAGGTGCGGGCCGGAGTGCACCGCGGTCTGTCCGAGCTCTCCATGCGCGCGCTCGTCAACGACGGCGCCACCGCCTCCCGGCACGAGTCGCCGTGCACCACGCCGGAGGAGCTCGTGAAGGCGATCGGCGAGATGCCCCGCATCCGCCCGCCGGAGCCGGCGTTCACCGCCCCGCCCGAGTACCAGCGCACGACGTACCAGCAGGGCACCTACGGCCGTCAGACCCCGCGGCCCGGCGTCACCCCGATCGCGACCCCGCCGCCGCCGCTCCAAAGCCGCACGGGCAAGGCCCTGAAGTGGGCCGTCTCCGCACTCCTGATCGCCGCTCTGGGTCTTGGCAGCTGGCAGCTGGCAGACGCGCTGATGGAACAGGGCGGCAAGAACGACGAGCCGACCAAGACGCAGAACCACGAGGGCGGCGACAAGAACAAGAACGCAGCGCCATCGAGGCCGCTCCCCATCAAGGGCGCCGAGGAGTACGTCGCCAAGGGTGACGCCCAGCACCCCGCCGACGTGGGCAAGACCTATGACGGCAACACCTCCACGGGCTGGCGGACCAGCAGCTACCTGGACGGTCCGGAGATGGTGATAAAGCCGGGTGTCGGCATCGTCTACGACCTCGGATCCGAGCAGAAGGTCTCAGCCGCGACCCTGTCGCTGCGGTACGGCAATGACCACACCACGGCCGAGCTGTACGCGACGGATTCCCTGGGTTCGTCGACGCCGCTGAGCTCCATGCGAAAGCTCGGCACAGCGACGACAAACGGCACATCCCTCAAGGTGAGCGTCGACAAGCCTGTGAAGAGCCGCTACGTCCTGGTCTGGCTCACTGCGCTGCCGTACTCCGGTGACGACCCGGCCAACTACAGCAACCGGGGATACAAGCAGGCCATCACCGAAGTGAAGTTCACGGGCTGAGAGCCGACGAGGGGAGGGGATCCGATGGCAGACCGCACCGAGCACAGCGGTGCCAGTGATCAGGATCTGCTCGCCCGGCACGTCGAAGGCGATCCCGACGCCTTCGGTGAGATCGTGCGGCGGCATCGTGACCGGCTCTGGGCCGTCGCCCTCCGGACCCTCGGTGACCGCGAGGAGGCCGCTGACGCCGTGCAGGACGCCCTCGTGTCCGCCTATCGGGCCGCCCACACCTTCCGGGGCCAGTCGGCCGTCACGACGTGGCTGCACAGGATCACGGTGAACGCCTGCCTGGACCGTGCCCGCAAAGCGGCCTCCCGGAAGACCTCCCCCGTGGACGACACCGAGCGCCTGGAGCAGCTGCTGGAGCCGCACGAGTCGGCCTCGGCCCCCGCCGAGCGCAAGGATCTCCACCGGCAGCTCATCGAAGCCCTGGGGACCCTGCCGGCCGACCAGCGTGCCGCGCTCGTCCTGGTGGACATGCAGGGCTACCCGGTGGCGGAGGCTGCCCGCATCCTCGACGTGCCCACCGGCACGGTGAAAAGCAGATGCGCCCGCGGACGGGCCAGACTTCTGCCGCTGCTCACCCACCTGCGGACGGACGGTGGCGGCGAGGGCAAGAACCCGGGCGGAGAACGGAACCGGACGCAGGGGGCAGCCGTCCCACCCGCAGCGGGGCCGCAGGCGGCGCCCCCGGACACAGGACCGACCGACTCAGCTGCTGTGAAGGGCGGAGGTGGACGAGCGTGACGTCGACGACAGACATGGCCGGGCACCCGGACGTCGCGGAGATCTCCGACCTCGCCGAGGGGCTGCTCCCACCGGCCCGGACCACCGATCTGCGCGGGCACCTCGACGACTGCGACCTGTGCGCGGACGTCTACGCCTCCCTGGAGGAGATCCGCGGACTGCTCGGCACGCTGCCGGGCCCGCCGCGAATGCCCGCCAATGTGGCGGGCCGCATTGATGCCGCTCTCGCCGCCGAAGCCCTGCTGAACGCCAACGGCCCGGAGTCCTCGGAGAGCCCGGAGCCGACCATTGCTCCCCGTTCCGGCGCTGCCGGTTCCCCCTCCGGGGACGACAGCGATGCGCATGTTTCACGTGAAACATCGACGCCCGCCGACCGGCCCGCCGGCCGCCCGCGCTCCGCCACCACCGGTCCGGGCCGCAAAGGCCGCACACGCATGGGACGCCGGAGGGTCGCCGTCCTGGGGACCGCCTTCACGGTGGCCGCCCTGGGACTGGGTTCCGTCCTGCTGTCATCCCTCGGCGACAACAAGCCCTCTCATGAGTCGGCAGGCGGCCGGCAGACCAGCGCCGCGGACACCTTCTCCGAAGGAAAGCTGCAGAAGCAGGTCACCGACCTCCTGGCCCAGGACAAGGCCAAGGGTGGCGGCTCCCGCACCCCGTTCGGCGCGGCGACGGCCCCCGGCAGCAATCAGCACAAGGTCTTCAAGGAACCCGTGGTGCCCGGCTGCGTCCGCGACGGCATCGGACGCGACGATCCGGCGCTGGCCACCGAGAACGGCGTCTACCAAGGGAAGAAGGCCATGCTCGTACTGATTCCCGACGCTTCCGACGCCACTCGGGTCACCGCCTACATCGTCGACGCGACGTGTGTGGATCACGCGGCGTCCGCTGCCACCGGCGAGGTGCTCCTGGAGCGCACCTACCCCTCCGTCTGAGCCAGCGCTCCTCGTCGCCCCCCGGGTCACCGCTTGGTGCCGTATCTCCGTGTGCCCGGACACAGTGGGAATGCGCGCCCCTTAGGATCCGTTGGGTGGGGTGAGAGGTCCTAGAGACGCTCCCACCGGTCGAACGACGCAGTCCAGAGACGAGGAATCAAGCCGTGAGCGACGTCCGTAACGTGATCATCATCGGCTCCGGGCCCGCCGGCTACACGGCGGCGCTCTACACCGCGCGCGCGTCGCTGAAGCCCCTGGTGTTCGAGGGCGCCGTCACCGCTGGTGGTGCGCTCATGAACACCACCGACGTCGAGAACTTCCCGGGCTTCCAGGACGGCATCATGGGCCCCGAGCTCATGGACAACATGCGCGCCCAGTCGGAGCGCTTCGGAGCCGAACTCGTCCCGGACGACATCGTGGCCGTCGACCTGAGCGGTGAGATCAAGACCGTCACGGACACGGCGGGCACCGTGCACCGGGCGAAGGCCGTCATCGTCGCCACCGGCTCGCAGCACCGCAAGCTCGGCCTGCCGAACGAGGACGCCCTCTCCGGCCGTGGCGTGTCCTGGTGCGCCACCTGTGACGGATTCTTCTTCAAGGACCAGGACATCGCCGTGATCGGTGGCGGCGACACCGCGATGGAGGAGGCGACCTTCCTCTCGCGGTTCGCCAAGTCGGTGACCATCGTCCACCGTCGTGACACCCTGCGCGCCTCCAAGGCCATGCAGGAGCGCGCCTTCGCCGACCCGAAGATCTCCTTCGTCTGGGACAGCGAGGTCGCCGAGATCCAGGGCGACCCGAAGCTCTCGGGTCTGAAGCTGCGCAACCTCAAGACCGGTGAGCTCTCGGACCTGCCGGTCACCGGACTGTTCATCGCCATCGGCCACGACCCGCGCACCGAACTCTTCAAGGGTCAGCTCGACCTGGACGAAGAGGGGTACCTGAAGGTGCAGGCGCCGTCGACGCGCACGAACCTGACCGGTGTCTTCGGTGCCGGCGACGTGGTCGACCACACCTACCGTCAGGCGATCACCGCGGCCGGGACCGGCTGCTCCGCAGCTCTCGACGCCGAGCGCTACCTCGCCGCCCTGGCGGACGAGGACCAGCCCGAGCCCGAGAAGACCTCTGTCTGACCTCCCCCTACCCGCCCCACGCACCAACCAGTTAAGGAGCCCGCCGTGGCCGGCACCCTGAAGAATGTGACCGACGACTCCTTCGAGCAGGACGTCCTCAAGAGCGACAAGCCTGTTCTGGTGGACTTCTGGGCCGCCTGGTGCGGACCGTGCCGCCAGATCGCCCCCTCCCTCGAGGCGATCGCCTCCGAGTACGGCGACAAGATCGAGATCGTCAAGCTGAACATCGACGAGAACCCGGGTACGGCCGCCAAGTACGGCGTCATGTCCATCCCGACCCTGAACGTCTACCAGGGTGGCGAGGTCGCCAAGACCATCGTGGGCGCGAAGCCGAAGGCCGCGATCGTTCGCGACCTCGAGGAGTTCATCGCCGAGTGAATCGGCTGAGCCGTCGCACCGGCGGCGCATGTTTCACGTGAAACACGAATGGGCCAACCCGGAAGGGTTGGCCCATTCGTTTGACTGCACTACAGCGGTCGCAGCGCCGGCTCTTTCTGCACTGCTCCCAGGAGCCGGTCCAGTGCCATCTCGACGTCTTCCTTCCAGGAGAGCGTCGACCTCAGTTCCAGCCTCAGCCGGGGATGGGTGGGGTGCTGTCGGACCGTCTTGAAGCCCACAGCCAGAAGATGATCGGCGGGCAGGACGCAGGCAGGTTCCTTCCAGCGCGCGTCCCCGAAGGCCTCGATCGCCTTGAAGCCGCGCCGCAGCAGATCCTTGGCGACCGTCTGCACCATCACCCGCCCCAGTCCCTGCCCCTGGTAGCCGGGCACGATGAACGCGGTCATCAACTGCACCGCGTCGGGCGAGACAGGACTCGTGGGAAACGCCATGGAGCGGGGAACGTAGGCGGGCGGGGCGTAGAGCACAAAGCCCACTGGCACGTCGTCGACATACACGACTCGCCCGCAGGAGCCCCAGTCCAGCAGAACCGCCGAGATCCAGGCTTCCTTCTCCGAAGCGGACGTGCCCGCCTCTACCGCGGCCTCACCGCTGACCGGGTCGAGTTCCCAGAAGACACACGAGCGACAACGCTTGGGAAGGTCCTGGAGGTTGTCCAGCGTGAGGGGTACGAGCCGGCGGCCCATGAAGGCTGTTCCTCGCTTCCTTCGCCCGCCGCCGCGTCGCGGGCGGCTGTCAGAGCACTCCGTTCCCTGAGGAGACTGCCGATGAACCCACCGACTGCTCCCAGCCCCAAACCGGCGCTCACCAATCCGGTGCGCCTCATGGTTCCCATGGCCCCTGCCTCCCTCTCAGAGGTGCCGCCAAGTGGATGCGCCGTACCCAACGCATCGTATCCACGATGCGATTCCATCGATACCGCCAGAAAGGAACAGAGCGGGCCATGTTCCGGCACACACCGGACATGGCCCGCTCAGTCTCCCGCACTGCGGAGGTTCCTTGGCGGAGGCTCAGGACTCGTTCTCCTCTGAGTCACCGTCCAGGAGACTCTTCTGCAAGACCGGCCCCTCGCCAGGAGCGAGTGAGCCAAGGATCCGCTCAAGGTCCTCCATCGAGGCGAACTCGACGGTGATCTTGCCCTTCTTCTGGCCCAGGTCGACCTTCACCCGTGTCTCGAAGCGGTCGGAGAGCCGCGTGGCCAAGTCGGACAGCGCGGGAGAGACCCGCGCACCGGCACGCGGGCCCTTGGGCTTCTGAGCCTTCTGAGGCCGCGACCCCATCAGGGTCACGATCTCCTCGACGGCCCGCACGGAGAGACCCTCGGCCACAATGCGGTGAGCGAGCCGGTCCTGCTCCTCCGAGTCCTCGACGGAGAGCAGTGCCCGCGCGTGGCCGGCGGAAAGCACTCCGGCGGCGACCCTGCGCTGCACGGCCGGGGAGAGCTTCAGCAGACGCAGGGTGTTGGAGACCTGAGGGCGGGATCGGCCGATGCGGTCCGCCAGCTGGTCATGCGTGCAGTTGAAGTCCCTCAACAACTGGTCGTAGGCGGCCGCCTCTTCCAGCGGGTTCAGCTGGGCGCGGTGCAGGTTCTCCAGCAGAGCGTCCAGGAGGAGCTTCTCGTCCTCCGTGGCACGCACGATGGCCGGGATCGCCTCCAGCCCTGCCTCACGACAGGCCCGCCAGCGGCGCTCGCCCATGATGAGCTCGTAGCGGCCGGGACCCACCTGCCGTACGACGACCGGCTGGAGGAGCCCCACTTCCTTGATGGAGGTGATCAGCTCCGACAGCGCGTCCTCGTCGAAGACGTCACGCGGCTGGCGCGGGTTCGGCGAGATGGAGTCGAGGGGGATCTCGGCGAAGTGCGCACCGATGGGTGCTGCAGACGTGGCAGGAGCAGTCGACTGCGCCGGTTCCTCTGTTTCACGTGAAACAGACGGCAGCGTTGCAACCTTTGCCGCGGCCACCCCACGGTCGTTCGGCAGCACAGGCACTGCCGCGGGGGACGTGGACACAGCGTTCCCCGCCGCGGCCTGGGCCACCGACTTCTCCGTCGGTGCGGCAGGGATCAGTGCGCCGAGACCACGGCCCAGCCCCCTCCGTCGCTCGCTCACTGAATGCCCTCCACCATGCTCGGGTCGTTCTGCTGTGCGCCGATATGGGCGTGCGTCGCGTCATAGCTGATGCCGACGCCCTTCAGCGCGATCTCTCGTGCCGCCTCAAGATAGGAGAGGGCACCACTCGATCCAGGATCGTAGGTCAGTACCGTCTGCCCATAACTCGGGGCCTCCGAGATACGGACGGAGCGGGGGATGCTCGTCCGCAGTACCTCATCACCGAAGTGGGTGCGCACCTCTTCTGCGACCTGGGACGCGAGGCGCGTCCGGCCGTCGTACATGGTGAGCAGGATGGTCGACACATGCAGGGCGGGGTTGAGGTGCCCCCGCACCAGGTCGACGTTGCGCAGCAGCTGCCCGAGGCCTTCCAGCGCGTAGTACTCGCACTGGATGGGGATCAGAACTTCCTGACCCGCCACAAGGGCATTGACCGTCAGAAGGCCGAGCGAGGGCGGGCAGTCGATGAGGATGTAGTCCAGCGGCTGTTCGTACGCCTGGATCGCGCGCTGCAGCCTGCTCTCCCGTGCCACCAGGGACACAAGCTCGATCTCCGCACCGGCGAGATCGATCGTGGCGGGGGCGCAGAAGAGTCCCTCGACGTCGGGGACCGGCTGGACGACCTCGGAGAGCGGCTTGCTGTCGACCAACACGTCGTAGATGGACGGGACTTCGGCGTGGTGGTCAATACCCAAAGCGGTCGACGCATTGCCCTGAGGGTCGAGGTCGACCACCAGGACCCGGCCACCGTGCAGCGCCAGCGATGCGGCGAGGTTGACGGTCGTCGTCGTCTTCCCCACACCGCCCTTCTGATTGGCGACCACGATGATGCGCGTCTGCTCGGGCCGTGGCAGGCCTTCGCCGGCACGACCCAGAGCCTCCACCGCCAGTTGGGCAGCACGACCGATGGGAGTGTCGTCCATCGGAGGCGGTGTTTCACGTGAAACATCCGCCCCCATCGACTCGGTACGGGGACCGGGGACCGGATCGGTCATCGGTCCCGCGATGTTGGCGTCGGACCGCAAGGATTCACTCTCCTCGACTTCAGGCTCGCAATGAACAGAGCCTCCCATGTCTTCGGGGTCGCGAACCAGTGAGGCCTGGCGTTCTGTGGAGAAATCCACCTCTGTGGATACCTCAGGTCCCTCATCGAGTGAACCAAGAGGCTTTCGGTCGCGGGGTTCGGCCGCAGCGCGGCCACGACTGATGATGCCGTGCAGCAGTGAGCGACGTTTCACGTGAAACACGATGCACAGCAGTCGTGGCCGGACTGTCGCGACACTCCGGCATGCATGGGTTTGGCAGCTTGTGTGGAGTACGTCTCTTCCTCAGGACGGATCAGCGCCGACGGCGCGTCCGTCCCGTGCGAGCCGCCTTCGCGCGCTTCGCAGCGAAGCGCACACCGCCGGGGCTCTCCCCGACCTCGACCCGTACGACGGTGGAGGTCGGGTCCACTACGCCCTCACCCACATGCAGGATGGACGTCTCCACGGCACCCAGCTTGCTCAGCGCCGCCGACGCGCTCTTCAGCTCCTCCTCGGCGGTGTCACCCTTGAGCGCGAGCATCTCCCCATACGGCCGTAGCAGCGGAATGCCCCAGGTGGCGAGCCGGTCGAGGGGCGCGACGGCTCGGGCCGTCACGACGTGGACGGGCTGAATCTTCCCCATGACCTCTTCGGCCCGGCCACGCACGACCGTCACATGGTCGAGGCCGAGCAGCTCCACGACCTCGGTGAGGAAGTTGGTACGCCGTAGCAGCGGCTCCAGGAGCGTGATCTTCAGGTCGGTGCGGACCAGCGCCAGCGGAATGCCGGGGAGCCCGGCGCCGGAGCCGACATCGCACACGGTCACGCTGTCGGGCACGACCTCCGAGAGCACCGCGCAGTTCAGAAGATGCCGCTCCCACAGGCGGGGCACCTCTCGCGGGCCGATGAGACCGCGCTGCACGCCCGCCTCTGCGAGCAGCTCGGCGTACCGCACCGCATCCGCGAAGCGATCACCGAACACCTCGCGCGCCTGCTCGGGCGCGGGGGGAAGCTCCGCTGCCTCCGTCACGGGGGACCGTCCTTCCGTACCGCGTCAGCGCACTCGGCGCCGACACCAGAACCACCAGAACTATCAGGCTGACAAAGTTCGGCCCCGCCTGCGCAACAGACGGGGCCGGGGAACGTGAGGGCCGATCAGGCAGGCAGCACGACGACGAAGCGCTGCGGCTCCTCGCCCTCGGACTCGCTGCGCAGCCCCGCGGCCTTGACCGCGTCGTGCACGACCTTGCGCTCGAACGGCGTCATCGGCTTCAGCTTGACGGCCTCACCACTGCTCTTGGCCTCCGCGGCGGCCTTGGCACCCAGCTCGGACAGCTCCGAGCGCTTCTGTGCCCGGTACCCCGCGATGTCGAGCATCAGGCGGCTGCGGTCACCGGTCTCCCGGTGCACAGCCAGACGGGTGAGCTCCTGGAGTGCTTCCAGCACCTCGCCGTCACGGCCGACCAGCTTCTGCAGATCGCGGCCGCCCGTGTCACTGATGATCGAGACGGAGGCGCGGTCGGCCTCGACGTCCATGTCGATATCGCCGTCGAGGTCGGCGATGTCGAGCAGACCCTCCAGGTAGTCCGCCGCGATCTCGCCCTCCTGCTCCAGGCGAGTCAGGGTGTCTGCACCCTCGGCAGCGGCGGAGGTGGTGCCTTCCGTCACGGG
>NZ_JBEOXI010000222.1:0-13601 GCF_040296465.1 Streptomyces sp. NPDC002130 | reverse complement strand
GGCCGTGGCGCTGGGCCCGCTGGTCGGCGGGGCCGTCGTCGAGAAGATCTCCTGCCCGCCTACGGGCCGCCAGCGAGGCCTTCGAGGTCACGAGCCTGCGCAACTACTGGGAGTTCTCCGCTGCGCCGATCGACATGGCAACGCTGCAAACGGTCGGGTCGGCCATCCGCACCCGCCATGTCCTGCGTTTCGACTACACCGCACCCGAGGGCCACGTCCCCGCGCCCGGTGAGCCCGGGTTCCGGCCTCCCCTCGAAGTCGAGCCCCACGACCTCGTCGTGTGGGCCGGGCGCTGGTATCTCATCGCCCGTGACCACGCCCACGGCACGTGGCACACCTTCCGGGTCGACCGCATTCGCCCACGAAGCCCTGCCGGAGCCGCCTTCACACCGCAGCCACTGACGCGCGAGGACCTCACTCGCCTCGTCGTCCGGAATCCCGACCGAGGGGATACCCCGGGCCAGTGGCAGTGTGTCGGCACCGCCACCCTCGCGCTGCCTGCCGATGTTGTCGCTCGCTGGGCCCCCGGAGGGTCCGTCGTGGAGGCCGTCGACTCCGGTCGGTGCCGACTGACCATCGGCGGCTGGTCGTGGGCCGGCATCGCGGGCCTGCTGATCACCTTCGACACCACGCTCGACGACGTCGGCCCACCAGCACTGGTCGACGCTTTCCGGAACATCCGGCATCGGCTGGCAGGCGTCAGCTGAAGGGGTTCGACCAACTGTGTGCGGGCTCGACGTTGGTGACGCTCTCGCGGAGGCGTGCTGCTGGGGGCTTTCCGGCGGCAGCACTATGCGGCCGGTGGTAGTTGTAGTGGATGTTCCACACTGCGATCGCGGCTGACCGGGCGTCCTCGCTGGTGAACTCGCGGGCGTAGAGGACTTTCCCGGCCATGATGCGCTGGTAGCGCTCCGCCTTCCCGTTGTGCCGAGGTGTGTATGGCTTGGTTCTCTGATGCCGGGTGCCTTGCCCGACGATGCGGGCGAAGTCGCCGGAGCGGTGGCAAGCAAGCGCCATTGTCGGTGACGACCCGGTCGATGTGGTTGATGCCGTGGGCGGCGAACCAAACCTTCGCCCGGGCGAGGAAAGCAGCAGCCGTCGCGCTTTCCTCATCGCCCAGCGGTTCTGTGTAGGCGAGCCGTGAGAAACCATCGACGACGGAGTGCAGGTAGACGTAGCCACGCTCGCCCCGGCCGACTTCGCCCGGCTGGCGACCTTGGCCTGATCGCTGTCCCGGCCATGGATCCGCCACCCGCCGCCATCAGGGATCCGGCCGACCTTCTTCACATCCAGGCGCACCATGTGTCCGGGCCAGCGGGCAGTGATCTTCCCCGGCTTCCGGTTGTTCTCACCGCCTGGGGCGATGAAGCGGCGTTTGCCGAGGCCGAGCCGGGTCAGGTGTCGGCTGACAGTTCGCCGGTCGATCACAAAACCGATGCTGACAAGTTCGTCGGTGCGGACTCGACGGCCGGTCTTGCAATCCCGCATCACCGTGTAACCGCCAGCGATTTACCCACTTGCATTGCGGCCTTTCAGTCCTGCGGTGCGACGCGGATACGGTTCCCGTCAGGATCGGCTGCGAGGAAAGTCAGCCCGAACCCCGCATCATGAGGCTCGCGCAAGATCGTGACACCCTTGGACTGCCACTGCTCAAAGGTCGCGTTGAGCTCGTCGGGTCCACCGTCGATGGCCAGGCACACCTCACTGGTGCGCGGGACGTCCGGTGACAGATCCTCGAACTGGCCGGACCACAGACCGAGGTCAGCGCCTGGCCCGAGGTCGAAGGTGATGTATCCCGGAGTCTCGAACGAGGGGCTCATGCCGAGGAGGTCGCCGTAGAAACGAGCTGCGGCGGGAGCGTCGTTCACGTAGACGATGGACACGACGGATCTGGTCATGGTTGTTCCTTCTCACAGGCGGTAGGTACGCATCCACCAGCCTGACCGGGATATGCGCCGCATCGTGTCGCAATTCCTGAAAAAATTGGTGTGTGACCCCAGACCGCTTCTTCACCCTGATGCTGCTCCTCACATCGAGGGATGCCGTGACCACACAGGAACTCGCCTCAGCGCTCGGGGTGTCCCTTCGAACCATCACTCGAGATCTGAACTGGCTCCGCGACGCCGGTCTGCCGGTGACCGCACACCGTGGCCGCCTCGGAGGCGTGACCATGCTGCCCGGGTCCGGACTCGACCTCACGCGACTCACACCGGGGGAGCGTGATCATTTGTCGCTCACCGGGCTGGATGAGAAGCAACGTGCGGAGCTCGGCGCATCGGTCGAAAGCCGGCGCGCGCTCTCCAAGATCGCCGCGACACAGCCACGTAGAGTTCATGAGCTCCTGCCGCTCACCGACGTAGTGCACGTGGACAGCCGTCCCTGGCGTCAGGCACGAGCTTCCGACACGACTCCGGCTTCGCTGATCGGCGCAGTGCGGCGAGGTCGCCGGCTACGGATCGAGTACGACAGCCCACGCGAGTCATGCCCACGCGACCTGGTCGTGGATCCCTACGGGCTGTTCGCCAAGGCCGGCATCTGGTACCTCGTCGCCGATTGTGCCCGAGTGCCACGGATGTACCGACTCGAACGGATCACGACGTGGAAAGAAGTCGACCAGCCACGGCGGATCCGCGAGAGCCAGACCCTGGCCACCGTCGCTGCAGCGCTCATTGCTCAGTGGGAACACAACCACGCGATAGAGGTCAGCGCCACCATCGTCCAGACCCAGATCGAGCGAGCGCAACGGATCTTTGGCCTACGACTCGTCTGGGACGACCATGACGAATCCGCCACCGGCCGCAAGGTAACAATCCGCTTCCTTCATCTGGAGGACGTGCGGGCACTACTGCCGTTCGGGAGCGCCATCACCGTGCATGGCCCCACCGAAGCCAGGGCTCACCTTCGCGACCTCGCCACCAATCTTGCCCACCACTATGCGCCGTCACCAACGTCCTGACCCGCAACAACTGACGTCCGCGGTCAGCAGATCCAGGCGTGACGGGAGCGCATCCGATCGGCGTGCTGTTCATGGTCGGCGACGGGCCACCAGATGGGCGCGGCGGGGCGGTCCGGAGAGGTGGTCGGTCACGGGAGGGCTGCGAGGACGGGATGTCGCGGAGGCAGGCGGCGACCTCGTGGCTACAAAACGGCGGCGTGGAGGGCGCGCCACGAGCACACCTGTGTCCGCTGCTGCTCTGCGGCAACCTCGTTGACCGTCACCGGGGCGGAGCGTGAAGGCTGGTTGGGTGAGAACTCCTCGGCGATGCCGGTCTACTTCAGTCCGGACTTCAGCGCCTTCGCAGTGGGTCCTGAGCGACGAGCTCGCCGTCCAGGGCGGTCACAGCTTCACCGAGCCGACCACGATCTCCGGGAACAGCCAGTTCCCACTGACGATCACAGCGCTCGAGATCAACGAAGTGACGCTCAGTCAGGGAGAGCAAGGCTGGACCCTGGGACCTCGCCCGGCTTGGAGGGCGGCGAAGTCGGTGTGGGCCTGTTCGACGGCTTCGGAATTCACCTCGCGCTTGGCGTGCTCGGCGGGCGCCGGTAGATCGCTGGGGACGGAGGGGTTTTCACGGCGCGGATGTCTGTGAGGTGACGGTATGTCATGCCTTTCACGCTACGACGCCCACCCCGCGGGGTGGGGGTTGAGCTTGCGGCAACCCAAGCGTCTGGAGAACCGTCCCGCTTCACGTCTGCGGCCCAGCCGGGCCTCAGGCCGGGCTGGGGGACGGGGGCGCCGAGCATGGGCTCGGGCAGGGTCCACGGCATGGTCGGGGGTCAGGCGGCACTCTTCTTCTTGCGGCGGCCTCCTGTACGGCTGAGGGCGTTCATGAGCTCTTGCCGGCTCATCTTCGACCGGCCGGGGAGGTCCTGCTCGGCGGCCCGCTCGTACAGCTCTGCCTTGCTCAGCTGCCGCAGCTCGTTCTTGCCATCCCCTCGCTCGCGGCGCGATGTAGACGATGCCTTGGCCGCGGCCTTCGGCGGCGCCTTCCCGGCGGCGGCCTTCTTCGACGTCCCCGCGGCAGGCTTTCGTGCTGCCTTCCGAGACGAGCCCGGCTGCTTCGTCCTGCCGCCGCGTGCCTGGTCGATGCTGCCCTGCAACGCCTGCATCAGATCGACGACGTTGGTCGCCTCCGGCGCCTGGTCGGCCGCGGCGACCTCCTGGCCCTCGGCCTTCGCCTTCACCAGCTCGCGCACCTTCTCCTGGTAGGTGTCGCGGTAGCGGGAGGGCTCCCAGGCCCCGCTGAGGGAATCGACCAGTTGGAGCGCCATGTCCAGCTCCTTGCCTTTCCCCGCCCGGCCGGAGGGCAGTTCAGGCAGCTCCTTGCCCGGGTCACGGACCTCATCGGCCCAATGCAGCGTCTGCAGCACCAGGATCTCGTCCTCGGCGCGCAGCGCGGTCAGGTACTGCTTGCCGCGCATCACGAACGTCGCAATGCCGACCCTGTTCGACTGGGCCAATGCCGCCCGCAGCAGCTCGTAGACCTTGGTGTATTCCTTGCCTCGCGGGGCGAGGTAGTAGGTGCGGTCGAAGTAGACCGGTTCGATCTCCTCGAGGTCGACGAAGTCGGTGATGTCGATGGTCTGGGAACGGCCCGGCGCGATCTCGTCCAGCTCCTCGGGCTCCACCAGGACGTACTCGCCCTCGCCCACCTCGTAGCCCTTGACGATGTCGTCGGTGCCGACCTCGTCGCCGGTGCGCTCGTTCACCCTGCGGTTGCGGATCCGGTCGGCGGTGCCGCGCTGGAGCTGGTGGAAGTGGACGGTGTGGTCCTCGGTGGCGCTGTAGAGGCCGACTGGCACGCTGACCAGCCCGAAGGACACCACACCGGTCCAGATCGCGCGTGCCATGACCGCTCACTTCCATCCCTTGCCGCCGGATCCAGGAGGAACACACGATCTGCGTGCCGACCTTCGCCGTCGATGCCCTGCTGGTGTCACTCTCATGAGACACCGCAGGTCAGCGGCCCGCATCTTGTGATCACAGTTAGTCCCGGAGAGCACCCGGCGCCGACGTCGGGCTATGAGTTGAGGTCCTGCTGCACGTCCAGGGAGCAGCACAGTCGTACACCGGGCTCGCCGGGTTCCCGGGTTGTACGTCGGCCGGTGTGGTCGCCCACAGTCCGACGAGCAGCTTTTGATGGCGACTGCGGTCTGTTCGGCTGCGGCTGCAACCTCGACCACGGCCAGTCCTGGTTGGTGATCGGCCTCCTGCAGGGATTACCTGCGGTCAGCCTGTGAGGTTCTGTGCTTCCGCCGTCTTCACCCCACCAAGTGGGGGACTGGCTGTGATTCCGGCCCGGATGCGTGCGCGGACGCTATGGGCGTGTCTTGACGTACCGCACGCTCGGACCCCACTTCTCCATGACCGGCGCCATGCACGACTGGCACAGAGGTGAGGCGCCGCGGCCGAAGAAATGCACCGATCGCGAGCTGTGGGTTCGCCGCGACCATGGCCGCGGTCGGTCACCGTCGCGTCCCCGGTCCTGCTGCGGATCGGGGTGCTGTTCCCCGGCGCCTTCGGGCTACATCGCCTGGTGGACGGCGCCGAGTACGACAGCTGGCTCTACGGCGACTGAGCCACGCGCGTGGCAGCGCTAAGACGAGTCTGTTTGCCAGACGGTGGTGAGGTGCGGAACTCGATCGAGGCGTTCCGCCGTCCCTCAGAGGCAGGTAGGCCGTATCGCCGGGCCTTGGTTTCTGGAAGCCCGCAGGGTTCTTTCGCGGCGGCGTCCCCAGCTGCGGCAGTCGGCGACAAGACGCTGTCCTTGCCGGCAGTGCAGGAGAGCGACCTGTTGTCCGGCGCATGAGACGCGCCGGGCAACAGGTCTGCTGCGGCCGGGTCCTCTCAGGTCATTGCTCCGGGGCCGGATATCCCGCGGTCGCCGGTGGATGACCGGGGCGAGCGCTCGGAGCGGGCGGCGGCGGCGCTGGCTGCCAGGGCCAGCAGCAGGGCGATGACACCCACGATGATGTTGTTGACGACGCTCCTCGTGGTGCTGACGTCACCTGCGATCACCCAGGGGGCGATGATGGTCCACACGCTGAGGGCGCATGCCGCCCACGCCATGCTGTGGGTGCGCTCGTAGGCCCGGCCGAAGCCGCCGCTCATCAGGAGCGCGTACGCGATGCCGACGATCACGTTGGTGACGGCCAGCCTGGTGAGGTTGTCGAACCCCACGATCCACGGCGACGCCGCCAGGTAGATGCCGGTGATGAAGGCCAGGGTTTCGACGGCCTGCGCTCGAGGCGTTGTCGCCGCACGTTCGGCCATCTCGTGGCGGGACCGCATTTCGACGATGTCGGGGTGTGTCTCCATGGACGACCGGGGGGAAGTGGCCATTCCTGTCACCTCCAGGTGACAAAGGGATGCTGACAGGGTCGAGTACCCAGGCCACACCGATAAACCTTCATTTCTCCTGGCCTCGGGCGCGGTGGCCACTCGTCATCTGTTCAGAGCCGGCACCCACCGCCGTAGGACCACGTCACTCGTCGCGATCGTCGCCTGTTCGCCCGTGGCGGGATCCGGCGTACGCGGCGTCGCGGAGTCGACGCAGCCGCCCGGTGGGGTGCAGACCGGGCAGGTTGTGGGCGTACGGGTCGTAGGACAGGGTGCGGGAGGCCGCAGCGGTGCGTACGGCTTCCAGGCTCAGGGTGGCGAAGGTGCGCCAGGGCTCGTCCGGGGCGGCCGCCCGCAGTTCGAAACGGACGGGTCGGCGGGCGAGCTCCTCCCACAGTGTCGGCCGCACGCCGCTGCGGCGTGCGCGGGGGCCGGGCACCGGGAAGGCCGCCAGGACGCGCTCGCGATCACCCACCCAATACGACAGCAGGGTCGAGTACGGCCCCGCCAGCGCGTCGGGCCGCGGAAGAGGCAGATGGCGGCCGAACCGGCCGGGACGGCTGGAGGTGAACAGCAGGTCGAGCGTGCTGCTTCGCCCGTCGGCGTCCTCGACGCGGACGGCCAGCCCCAGGCCGTCCGGCAGCGCTCGGGGCAGGCCAAGCGCCCGCGACCAGCGCACTGTCGCCCGGTAGGAGCCGGGCCGGTCCAGCCACGGCACACCCCACCCGGTGCCCGCGCGGGTGGCGACGGACAGCGTCCCCGTGCACAGCACCCCGTGGGGATGCAGGGCCGGTGCCGACCGCCACCGGGCCAGGCGTTCGGCGACTGCGTGAGCGACCGGGCTGATGACCATGGGGACCCTAGGGCTGGGGGCGGATGACAGCGCGGACGCAGCCGTCGGTCTTTTCCTTGAACATGTCGTACGCCGTGGGCGCCTGATCGAGCGAGAGGGTATGGGTCGCCAGGTGGGCGGTTTCGATCTCGCCCGCGGCGAGCCGGTCGAGCAGCATGGGGATGTAGCGCTGGCCGTGCATCTGGGCGCCGCGCACTGTGAGCCCCTTGTTGATCACCGCGCCGAGAGGGAACTTGTCGACGGCGCCGGCGAAGACGCCCAGGATGAAGACCGTGCCGGCCTTGCGGCAGGCGTGGATGGCCTGGCGTACGGCGGTGGGGCGGTCGGTCTGGAGGCGGAGTTGCTGTTTGGCCTGGTCGTACAGGTGCATGGGGCCGTCGCTGTGAGCCTCCATGCCGACGGCCTCGATGCAGACGTCGGGTCCGCGTCCGCCGGTGCGCTCGCGCAGTTCCGCGGCGACGTCGGTGGTGGTGTAGTCGATGGTCTCCGCGCCGACGTGCCGCTCGGTCATGGCCAGCCGCTCGGGGATGCGGTCGACGGAGATGACCCGTTCGGCGCCCTTCAGGATGGCCGCCCGGGCGGCCATCTGCCCCACCGCGCCGCAGCCCCAGACGGCGACGACGTCACCGGGCTTCACCCCGGCCAGGTCGGCGCCCATCCACCCGGTGGGCACGGAGTCGGAGACGAACAGGGCGCTGGTGTCGTCGATGCCCTCGGGGACCTTGAAGGCGCCATAGTCGGCGAAGGGCACGCGGACGTACTCGGCGTGGCTGCCGCGCAGGCCTCCCATGGCGTGCGAGTAGCCGAAGATGCCGGAGGTCTCGTAGCCGAAGAGGGCCTGGCCGACACCCGGGTTGGTGTTGGTGTTGTCGCACAGGGACCACAGGTCGTTGGCGCAGTACCAGCAGCGCCCGCAGCCGACGAACGAGCAGACGACGACCCGGTCGCCGACCTTGTGCTTGCGCACGGCCGGCCCGGTCTCCACGACCTCGCCGACGAACTCGTGGCCGATCACGTCACCGGCGCGCATCGCCGGGATGTAGCCGCCGATGAGGTGCAGGTCGGAGCCGCACGTGGTGCCCGCGATCAGCCGCACGATGACGTCCTGGTCATTGCGCAGCTCCGGATCGGGGACCTGCTCGACGGACAGCTTGTTCACGCCTTCCCAGCACAGCGCCTTCACAGCACTCCCTCCCCGCCGGAACGACGGGTGAACACCTCGACCAGCCTGCCGCCCGGCGTGGAGCGGGTCGTGGGCGGCGCGTCGGGCCGCAGCACCTCGCCCGCCTCCAGCAGGGACTTGGCGTCGCGCAGCGCACGTCGCAGTTCCTGACGCGGGTCCTGCCCGGCCAGCCGCGCCGGCACGGAAGCGGACGCGGCGGGCACGGGCTCCTTGAACCGGGCGGTCAGTTCCGTGCCGCGGTCGCCCGGTGCCGGCCGAATCTGCACGTCGATCCGTTCCGCCAGGTCGTCCAGGGGCGGTGGCAGCTTCCCCTCCGGCCCCAGGTCCGTGGGCGGCCGGTTCACCGTCACCGTCAGCCAGCGGTCACCCGCCCGCTCCCCGGCCCGGTGCGCCGACCGGGACCGCCGCACGGCCGCCGCCCCTGCGGCCGCGACCGGAACCACCCACCACAGCTTCTTCATCGCATGCCCTCCGCTTCGGTGTCCGGGGGTCACCGTCCGGCGCCGGGTTTCCGCGGTCCCACGAACGAAACGGGTAACGGTGACCGGTGACGGTGACGAGGTGCAGGGGAGCAGGTGGACCGCGGAGCCTTGAGTACTCGTCGGCGCACGATGAAGCGCCCGCTGGGGCACGGACCGGCGGCCGGCAGGGCCGGGGTGCTGTGCTGGTGATGACGCTGAGCGAGAAGGCGGAGCAACGGGTGACCGGCCGACCCGAGCCCCACGTACCCACCCGGACCCTGGAACGACTGAACGACTGAACGACTGAACGACTGAACGACTGAACGACTGGCCGAGCGGCCCGGCCGCCGGCCCGGTCCGGTCAACTGGGCCATGCGCCTCGGACAGGGCGCCGCGCTGGGCCTGCTCCGCTCGGCGATGGCGAACGCGGGCCTTCGCGGCCCGTGGCCCTCGGCGAAGTCGGCGTCGTCCGGGTCACCAGCGATCAGATCCTGGAGAACGCCACCGGCGTCGGCGCCCCGGCCCGGACCAGGCCCCGCCGCGAACTCGTCGTCGATTGCTCCACAAGACGGTGTACGCCTTCGCCACCGGTGCCGTCGCCAACGCGCCGGCCGCCACTTCGGCCTGGGACCTGTGCGCCGGGAACGGTGAGCCGCCACGCCGCGACTCCGCCGCCGTGAGGCGGTCAGGCGTGTGGCACACGGTCAATCGCCGGTCGTCTTGGCCACCAGCGCGCTGTACGTCAGCTGCAGGGCGTCCGCGCCGGCCAGCGCGGTGAGCGCCCCCATGGCGGTGCGGGCGGCGCGGGGCCAGAGCAGCTGTCCGGCGGTGAGGGTCGACGCCACCCAGACGCTCATGCAGAACGGGCACGTCACCAGCTCACCGACCGTGTCCTTGGCACCTTCGGGCCGCGCCTCCTCGTGCAGCTCGGCCGGCCCCTGTGGACCCTGGAACGTGGTGAAGGGGGCTCGCAGCGGGCTGGTCACCGACGCTTTGCTCAGCAGCCGGCTCAGCCGGAACGTCGCTACCGCGGTCAGAGCCACGTCCCACGGCACGGGCCGGTTCGGCAGCGGACGGCCGCGCACCTTGACCACCGTCGCCCACCCCGCCGTGTACACGCCGAAAGCCGCCATGGTGACCAGATATCCGCGCAGCGGGCGGTCTTCCTCCGCCGAGTACATGCGTTCGGTGCGCTGCCACCGTCGCCTCAGACGTTCCGCGAAACGGCCCTCAGATGCTGCGCTCATGGCCCTCTTCTTCTTCCGCCGTGCCGGTGCCTCGTCAGTTTCGCGCTCGTCCGGTTGCTCCGTGCCGTTCTCACGGTTGTTGCTCAGGGGCGGTGGGTCCCCAGGGGCAGGGGGCAAACAGCCGGTCCAGGACACGGCTCCGCGTCCTGGTCGCCCGGGCGAGTATCCCGGCCGGCCAGGAGGGACGCGGAGTCAGTCTTTGCCCATGGCCTTGCGGACGGCGTCCTTGGTGCGGTCCATGAGGGCCGCGACCGGACCGAGGGCCATGTTCTTCGCCCCGGACTCGACACCCGGGTGGGGCCGGGTGGGCGCCATCGCCTCGGCGGCCTTGACGGCCTTGGCCATGGCGGCGAGGTTGGTGACGTCCGTGCTGCGGCGGATGTGCGTGAACTCGTAGCGCTCTTCGGCCCGCGCGTGTTCCTGGACGTCCTTGCGCAGCTGCAGCAGCTGGGGCATGAACTGCGGGTCGTCGGTGTCCATCTCGTCAAGGGCGCTCAAAGTCTCCTTGGCCGCCTTCTCCTCGGCGAGCCGGTCCTTCACGACCTGCTCACCGCCGGGGAACCCCTTCCGGGCGAAGGGGTGGACGACCTCTTCCTCGGCGGTCTCGTGGACGGCGAGCAGCCGCACCAGGCGGCGGAACGCGTCGCGGCGTTCCTCGCCATTGGTGGCCTCGACCTCGTCGAAGAGGTTGCGGATGTCGCCGTGCTGGCGCATCAGCAGCGCGACGACGTCGTCGTCCTTGGCCTTGTCGTCCCCGGCCTGCGGGGTCTTCAGCTCGGACATCCCGGCTCCCTACTTCTCGCGCTGCGCGGGGTCGGGGTGCTCGCCCTCGGTCTGGACGCGGTACTCGCGGCCGAACATCTCATCGTGCTCGGTCATGACCCGGTCGCTCGGCGGCGCCTCTCCGCCGTGGATCTGCTCCTGCATCTTCTCGAACCGCTCGTGCGCCTCGCGGACGTAGCCCGCTCCGAGCGTCGTGAGGTCCATCTGCGTGTCGAGCAGCTCCCGCAGATAGCCCTTGTTCGGCTCGAAGGTGAGCACGTTGGGCAGCTCGGGGGCCAGTACGGAGGCGGGGTCGCGGCCGTCGTGGCGGCGCATCAGGTCGCAGGCGGCGTGCAGGTGCTCCAGCTCCATGTTCAGGTGCAGCTCCCAGATCGCCTTGACCCTGGGGTCGCTCTCCTGCTCCATGAACGAGTAGTAGAGGTAGCACTCGTTGTACTCGTGGTTGACCAGCTGCTCCCACCACGTCTCACCCGGGTCGACGAGCGACTCGTAGTGGGTGACGTGCTCCTCCTCGATCAGCCCGATCTCCTGGTAGAGCTGCCGGGCGATCGGCTCCATGTAGGTGGGGCCGGTGTTCATGTAGAAGTTCATGGTCTGCTGCTCCGCCGACATGATCGTCAGGGCGTGCAGCTTCGACAGCGGGTTCGTGCCGCTCTTGTCGTAGGGGTCGCGGACGTTGTCGTACGGGTCGCGGTGGTGGAACTTCGTCGGCCGGCCGGGCATGACCTCGGTGAGACCCTCGACGATCGACTCCGCCTTGCGGTGCTCGATCATCTCGTACAGGTTGGCGTACCGGTACAGATGGTCGAAGTCCTCCAGCACCCCGAACTGGTACGCCTGCTTCAGGTACGGGTCCGGCTCCATCCGCGCCACCCACGCCGTCAGGTCCACCGCGACCTGCTCGTAGGCGATGGTCGTCTCCAGCACCGAGGAGACGCCCGGGAGCAGCCAGTTCACGACCTTCTGCTGCTGCGCCTCGATGTAGCGGGTCCGGGCGAGCTGCCGCTTCACCTCCGGATCGACCGTGTTGCGGGCCAGCTGGTGGCTGAAGAGGACGGCCTCCACCTCGATGCCGTTCATCGCGATGACGCGGCAGCGGGTGTACGGGTCGCAGCGGTCGGGGTCGATGGGCTGCACGTTCAGCTCGCGCCAGCTGCGGAGCTGGCGGTCGAGCGGGATGCCCCGCTGTTCCAATGGATTGAAGCTCATGGACGGTCTCCTGGGGGGTAGGGACTCGCGCGCCGACGGAGTGCCCCGCCAGGGCCGAAGAGAACCGGTTCGCCTCCCCCACTCTTTCGGCCGAGTCGGTTTCCGGCCATCGCACACCCCCCGAACGGGTGCTCACGGCATAGGCCCCGCCGGCCGCCGGTCTCGCACGGACCGGTCGACGACAGGCCGGTCAGGTCGGCCGCGGTGTCGGCCGGTCCCAGGGGACGGTGCGGGAGCCGTGTGGGAGCGGTGTGAGCGGCGCCGGCCCGGTGGGGCTTCGAACGTCCGTCCCCGGGTACTTCCACGGCGGAACGACCCGCCGGCGAAGGAAACGGAGGAACGGAGGCCGTGTTGCTGTCCCATTCGCTTGATCACGGAGTCCTCGTCATCACGGTCCACCAGGACCCCGGCATCGGCGGGCGCGCCACGCTCCTCACCAGGATCAGCGACCTCGTTCAGGCCTGCCGGCCGGCACCCGTGGTCATCGTCCTCGACGAGCCGGCCGCTCGGGGCGCCGTGGTCAGCGTGATCCTCCGGGTCCATCACCTGTGCAGCCGGCTGGGCACGCTGATGTCGGTGGCCACGCACAGTGCGCCTGTCCGCCGCGCGCTCGAGGCGGACGCCGACACCGGCGGAACGCGACTGGTCATTCACGCCCGCACCGACACCGCTGTCGCCGCCGCCTACGCCGCGGTGGCCTGAGGAGCGGTCCCCGGGCGTCACGGCATCGTGCTCTGGGCGCTGATCAGCTCGGTGACCGCGCGGAGGCCGCCGTGCGCGAGGGCGGCGCGCTGCCGGTCCGCGCCGGTCCCGTCCTGCAGCAGCCGGTGGATCAAAGACGTGACCTGCCGGGAGTCGCCCGATGCGTCGAGGGCGGGAGCGACGTGCCGCAGGAACTCGTAGAGCACGTCGCCCGCCCGGTGCGGGGCGCCGCCGGGGTCGAGAAGGGTGTCTCCGAGCCCATGCCGGGCGGCGTGCCACATGGCGGCCTGCAGCAGCTCCGGCGCGATGTCGGGCAGGGGCGCGTCGGCGGCCGCTTCCGCCAGGGAGGTCTCCACGAGGGCCCGGATGATCGCGGCGAGCATGACCGCCTCGTCCGCGCGCAGCTGGACGTCCGGGCACCGCACCTCGATGGTGGGGTAGGTGGCCGAGAGGCGGGCCTGCCAGTAGAGCTGACCGGTGTCGGAGATGAGACCGGACTCCAGCAGCCGTTCCACGCGCCGGTCGTAGTCGGCGGCGTCTCGGAAGTGCGGGGGCATGCCGCTGACCGGCCACCGGCTGAAGATCACGGTGCGCCAGCTCGCGAAGCCCGTGTCGTGGCCGTCCCAGAGCGGGGAGTTCGCCGCCATGGCCGTCAGCGTCGGCAGCCGGGAGCGGATCCGGTTCAGGACCTGCACGCCCGCTTCCCGGTCCGGCACCGCGACGTGTACGTGCGTGCCGTTGACCAGTTGCTCCGCCACCAGCTGGGGGGCCTGGGTGACCATGGCCCGGTAGCGGGCCTGGTCGGTGACGGCGATGGGGC
>NZ_JBEOXI010000221.1:0-13677 GCF_040296465.1 Streptomyces sp. NPDC002130 | reverse complement strand
GTGCTCCGCGGCGAGTCCGGCCTGTGCGTACGCCCGCTCCAGCAACGCCTGCTGGGCGGCCGGATTGGGCGCCATGAGGCCGTTCGAGCGGCCGTCGGAGTTGACGGCGGAGGCGCGGATGACGGCCAGCACCCGGTCGCCGTCCCGCTCGGCGTCGGACAGCCGCTTCAGGATCACGGCCGCGCAGCCCTCGCCGCGCCCGATGCCGTCGGCCGCCGTGGAGAACGGCTTGCAGCGCCCGTCCGGTGCCAGGGCACCCACCCGGCGGAAGGCGACCGTGACGGCCGGCGACAGCAGCACGTTGACGCCCGCGGCGATCGCCGTGTCGCTCTCGCCCGTGCGCAGACTGACGCAGGCGTGATGCACGGCGACCAGCGAGGAGGAGCAGGCCGTGTCGACGGCCAGGCTCGGGCCCCGCGTGTCCAGGACGTAGGAGAGCCGTCCGGCCGCGACGCTGAGCGCGCCCCCGGCCGGCGCCCAGGGATCGACGGCGGCCGGATCGGCGCCCGTCAACTGCCCGTACTCCGGCGTCGAGACACCCACGAACACACCGGTGGCCGTGCCCGCCAGTGACCCGGCCGGCACGGCGGCGTGATCGAGCGCCTCGTGGACGACCTCCAGCAGGATCCGCTGCTGAGGATCCATGACCGCGGCCTCGCGCGGGGTGATGCGGAAGAAGTCCGCGTCGAACCCGGCGATGTCGTCGAGATAGCCGCCGTACGGATGGGCGTCGGCGGGCGGGAACGCGGTGAAGTCGCGCCAGCGGTCCTCCGGGACGCGACGGATCGCGTCGACCCCCTCGCCGAGCAGCCGCCAGTAGTCGTCCGGGCCGTGCACGCCGCCGGGCAGACGGCAGCCGACCCCGACGACCGCGACCGGCTCGGCCGTCCTACCCGGCACCGCGGGACGCGCCACCGCCGCCGCCTCGGCCCCCGGAGCCCCCGCGTTGCACAGCCGCGTCACCAGGGCCTCCCCGGTGGGCGTCTCCCACAGCAGCGTCGCCGGCAGCTCGCGGCCTGTGGCCCGGGACAGTTCACCGGCCAGGGCGACCGCGTCCCGCGAGGCCATGCCGAGATCCGCGAGCGGCCGGTCCATCGGCACGTCCTGCGGCGAGGTGCCGTTCCAGGCGGCCACCCGCTCGGCGATCAGCCGGCGCAGCGCGGCCTCGTGCAGGGGCCTCATTCCGCGGCACCCGCCGCGCGGGCCTGCCCGCCGTAGGCACCTTCCAGATACCGGGTTCGGGTCAGTGCCCGCGAGACCTTGCCGCTGGAGGTGCGCGGCACCGTCCCCGGCGGCACCAGCACGACATCGGCCAGCCGCAGGCCGTGCCGTGCGGAGACGCCACCGCGCACGGCACGCACCACGGCCGGTACGTCCAGCTCGGCGAGGCGCGCGGTCCGGGCGTGCTCCGCCACGACGACCGCACACTCGCCACCGGCGCCCCCCGGCACGGCGAAGGCGGCAAGCCGGTCCCGGCGCACCGCCGCGTGCGCCTCCTGCACCGTCGCCTCGACGTCCTGCGGATAGTGGTTGCGCCCGTCGACGATGATCAGGTCCTTCAGCCGTCCGGTGACGACCAGCTGCCCCTCCAGCACCGTCCCCAGATCGCCCGTGCGCAGCCAGCGTCCGGGGCCTGCCGCCGGCTCCGCGAACCGCGCGCCGAAGGCCTCCTGCGAGTCCCGGCCCCAGTAGCCGCGGCCCACGTTCGGTCCCTGCACCCAGATCTCCCCGACCTCGCCCTCCGACAGCAGCGCCCGCGTCAACGGGTCGGCGATCCGGACGTGCTGGCCCGCCGGAGTTCCGCAGCCTGCCAGCAGGACGGCCCGGGGATCGTCGGGCCGGGCGGGCAGGGCCTTTCCGGCCGCCAGGGCGTCGCGGTCGAGCGCGAACCTGCTCAGCGGCTCACCCGGCCGGGCCGCGCACACGAACACCGTGGCCTCGGCCAGCCCGTACGACGGGCAGTGCGTCCCCGGCGCCAGGCCCAGGCCGGCGAACGCCGCGTGGAACCGGTCGGCCGTGCCCGGGCGGACCGGCTCACTGCCGTTGATCAACGCCGTCACCTTGTCCAGCCGCAGACCCTCCTTCTGGTCGGCGGTGACGGTCGCGACGCAGTAGTCGTAGGCGAAGTTGGGTGCGGCGCTCACGGCGTTCGGATGCGCGGCGAGCAACCGCAGCCAGCGCACCGGCTCGTGCAGGAACGCCGCCGGGTCCATCAGCACCGACAAGGCCCCGCGCGCCACCGGGGCCGCGACGCTGAGCACCAGCCCCATGTCGTGGTAGAGCGGCAGCCAGCCCACACAGGTCGGGGGGTGGGTGTCGAGGCCGTAGGCGGTCAGCGCCTGGCGGGCGTTGGCGACGACGTTGCCGTGGGTGATCTCCACGCCGGCCGGGGCACGGGTCGAGCCGGACGTGTACTGGAGGTAGGCGGTCGCCCCGGGGTCCGGGGCGGCCGGTCGCCGGTCCCGCCCTTCGTCGTCGGGCACCTCGTCCGCGACGACGATCCGCGGCCCGCCGGTGCCGAGGAACTCCCGCACCTCGTCCCGGACCCGGCTCGTGGTCACCACCACCGAGGGACGCGCGTCGGCCAGGACGCCCGCGAGCCGGTCCGCGTGCCCGGGCAGACCCGGCGTGTACAGCGGTACGGCGACCAGCCCGGCGGCCAGGGTCGCGAGGAAGGCGGTCACGTATTCCGTGCCCTGCGGACACAGCAGCGCGACCCGGTCCCCGGGGCTCGTCTCGTCCGCGAGACGTGCGGCGATCGCCCGTGCCCGCACGTCCAGGCGGCGCCAGGTCAGGGTGCGGTGGACGCCGCGCGAGTGCGGTGCCGGGTGCTCGACGAAGGTGAAGGCCCGGCGGTCGGGGGTGGTCTCGGCCCAGTGCCGCACGTACTCCGGCAGTGTGGGGCACTCGGGCGCGAGCGGGGGGCGGCGGCTGTCCATCAGGCGGGGGCTCCTCACGGCGCGGATCGGCCTACGGGTCGCAGAGGGGGGAGTAACAAAAGGGGGAGTCGCACAGGCGGAGAAGGGGAGGGCTAGAGGGGGATGTTGCCGTGCCGGCGTTCCGGCATCGGGGCGCGTTTGCCGCGCAGCGTGCGCAGGGCGCGGCAGACCTGCTCCCGGGTCTCGCGCGGAGCGATGACGGCGTCGACATAGCCGCGCTCGGCGGCCGGGTACGGGGTGCCGTGGGTGCGTTCGTACGCGGCGAGAAGGCTTGCGCGCAGCGCCTCCGGGTCGTCGGACGCGGCGAGTTCGCGCCGGTGCAGGACACCCACGGCCCCCTCGGCGCCCATGACGGCGATCCGGGCGGTGGGCCAGGCGAGGTTGACGTCGGCGCCCAGGTGCTTGGAGCCCATCACCGCGTAGCCGCCGCCGTACGCCTTGCGCACCACGACCGTGACCTTGGGGACGGTGGCCTCGGCGTAGGCGTACAGCAGTTTCGCGCCGCGCCGGATGATCCCGGCCTGCTCCTGCCGTACCCCGGAGAGGTATCCGGGCACGTCGGCGAAGGTCAGCAGCGGGATGCCGAACGCGTCGCAGAACCGCACGAACCGCGCGGCCTTCTCGGACGCGTCGATGTCGAGGACCCCTGCGGCGTGCAGTGGCTGGTTGGCGACGACGCCGACCGAGCGGCCCTCGACGCGGGCCAGGGCACAGATGATGTTGGGCGCGAACAGCTCCTGCACCGGCAGAAGTTCACCGTCGTCGACGACGGCGTGCAGGATGTCCCGCATGTCGTAGGCCTCGCCCAGCCGGTCCGGGACGACCTCGTCGAGCCCGGCCCCGGTCGGGGCGTGCCCGGGCGCGTACTCCGGGGGCCGTTCCAGGTTGTTGGCCGGCAGGTACGACAGCAGGTCGCGCACGGTGTCGAGGGCGTCCTCCTCGTCGGCGGCCAGGAAGTGGGCGTTGCCGTTGACGGTGTTGCTGGTACGGGCGCCGCCCAGCTCCTCGGCGGTGGTGCGCTCGCCCGTGACCGTCTCGATGACGTCGGGGCCGGTGACGAACATGTGCGAGGCGCCGTCCACCATTACCGTGAAGTCGGTGATCGCCGGGGAGTAGGCGGCGCCGCCCGCGCACGGGCCCAGGACGACGGAGATCTGCGGGATCACGCCGGACGCCTTGACGTTGCGCCGCACCAGTTCGGCGTAGAGGGCGAGAGCGGCGACACCCTCCTGGATCCGGGCCCCGCCGGAGTCGTTCAGGCCGATCACCGGGCAGCCGGTCTTCAGGGCCAGCTCCATCAGGGCGATGGTCTTCTCACCGAATGCCTCGCCCATGCTGCCGCCGAACACGGTGGGGTCCTGGGCGAAGACGCACACCTGGCGGCCGTCGACCGTGCCGTACCCGGTGACCACCCCGTCGCCGTAGGGACGGCGGGCGTCGTGCCCGGCGGGCCGGGCCCGGACGAACAGGCCGGTCTCGGTGAAGGAGTCCTTGTCCACGAGCCGGTCGATCCGCTCCCGGGCCGAGAACTCCCCGCGTCTGCGCGGACCGCCCGGGGCCACCGCCCGCTCCCGGCGGTGTTCCAGGCCGGCGACGCGCTCCGCGGTGTCCCCGGGCGTGTGCGTCGCCGTCTCCCCCGGACCGGATGCTGTCACCTCTGTGCTCACAACCACCTCCGAAGTGGCTCTCGAATATGGCAGCGAGGCGGGGGAGTACCGAACGGATCGTCGTTCTGTGTGGGGGAGTTGAGTACTCGGGCGCGGGGTTTCATCCAGGTGTGACAAGGGGGCCTGCGAGGGCCCGGGCGCGCGATTCAGTGGCCCGAGTGCTGAATGCGTTCTCCTTCTTCTATTGGACCCCCGGGCCGTACGGCGTCCAGGCTGGAGTGCACCATCGCCCGACAGCCAGAAGAGGTCACGACCCATGCACACCCGCCGCATCGGTGACGTCGAGGTCAGCGCGATCGGCCTGGGCGCGATGCCCATGTCCATCGAGGGACGACCGGACGAGGAACGCTCCCTCGCCACCCTGCACGCCGCCCTCGACGCCGGTGTGACCCTGATCGACACCGCGGACGCCTACCACCGCGACGCCGACGAGGTCGGTCACAACGAGACCCTGATCGCCAAGGCCCTCGCCTCCCACGACCGCGGCGGCGACGTCCTGGTCGCCACCAAGGGCGGCCACCTGCGCCCCGGCGACGGCAGCTGGACGCTCGACGGCAGCCCCCGCCACCTCAAGGCGGCCTGCGAGGAGTCGCTGCGCCGACTCGGCGTCGACGCCATCGGCCTCTACCAGTTCCACCGCCCCGACCCGCGTGTCCCGTACGCCGAGTCGGTCGGCGCGATCCGGGACCTGCTGGACGAGGGCAAGATCCGTATGGCCGGCATCTCCAACGCGAACCCCGAGCAGATCCGGCAGGCCGCCGAGATCCTCGGCGGTCGGCTGGTCTCCGTGCAGAACCAGTACTCCCCGGCCTTCCGCTCCAGCGAGCCGGAACTGCGCCTGTGCGACGAGCTCGGGATCGCGTTCCTGCCCTGGAGCCCCCTCGGCGGGATCTCGAAGGCCGGTGAACTCGGCTCGGGCCACGCCCCCTTCGCCCGCATCGCCGAAGCGCACGGGGTGAGCCCGCAGCGCGTGTGCCTGGCCTGGATGCTCGCCAAGTCGCCGGTGGTCGTGCCCATCCCGGGCGCGAGCCGCCCCGAGACCATCCGCGACTCGCTCGCCGCCACCGACCTCACCCTGACGGCCGAGGAACTGGCGGAGCTGGACGCCGCCTGAGCGGACCACGAGACCCGGGGACGGCCACGCTCTGCACAACGGGTCGGCTCGCCCAAGACCGGTCGCAACCGATCAGTTCTCGTCAAATCCATCCCAGGTGAGAAAATGGTGTGAATGTTTGCGCGTGGTTCGGGCATACGCAGCGAAAACACAGAGAGGGGCGCTACGTGCTTGTACCGGACCGGAAGATCGTCAGGGAGTTGCTGACGCGGTACGCGTCGCTGAGGATCGCTCAGTCGGAGAGGCACGTGCCGACGGCGGCACGCGAACTGGAGGACGTCAGCTACACGCTGTGCGTGATGATGGGGACGTCCGACATCAGTGACGCCATTGCCAAGGCGGATGTCCTGCTGCTCACCGAGGGGCGGCCGGACGCCGCCGACGCGGACGGGGAGAACGGCCTGACGCTGGTCGGTTGACGAAACGCCCGGCGCGGACCGGGCGTCACGCCTCGGCGGCCCGGAAAGGGGCCGTCGAGGCGTTCTTCCGCCCGTGGAACGCCGTGCGGTACGCGTACGGCGTGGTCCCCGCCACCTTGCGGAACCGCTCCCGGAACGCGGTGGGCGACCCGAACCCCGTCTGGCGCGCGATCCGTTCGACGGAGTGATCGGAGTTCTCCAGCAGGTACTGGGCGCGCCGGACCCGCGCCCGCAGCAGCCACTGCAGTGGCGTGGTGCCGGTCTGCTCGCGGAAGCGGCGGCTGAACGTCCGCTCGCTCATTCCCGCTCGCGCCGCCAGTGCGCCCAGCGTCACCTCGTGCGCGAGGTGGTCCTCGATCCACTCCAGCACCGGCTCGAGCGCGGAGCCACGGGGCACGGGCGGATGCTCGTGCACGATGAACTGAGCCTGACCGCCCTCGCGTTCCAGCGGCATGACCGACATCCGGGCACTGTTCGCCGCGACGGCCGACCCCAGGTCCCGCCGGATCATGTGCAGGCACAGATCCAGCGCGGCGGCGGCCCCGGCCGAGGTGAGGATCTGCCCGTTGTCGACGTACAGCACGTCCGGTTCCACCTCGACCCGCGGGAAGCGGCGGGCCAGTTCGCCGGCGGCCACCCAGTGCGTGGTGGCGCGCAGTCCGTCCAGCAGCCCCGCCTCCGCCAGCACGAAGGCGCCGACGCACACCGACGCGATCCGGGTGCCGGCCGCGGCCGCCTCGCGCAGGGCCGCCAGCACCCGGGCGGACGGCGGCGCGGCGTCGGGGGAGCAGCCGGGCACGATGATGGTGTCCGCCTCCGCCAGTGCTTCCAGCCCCCGCTCGACCCGCAGCGTGAAGCCGCCGTCCGCGCGCACCTCGGGCGTCTCGGCGCACAGCCGGACCCGGTAGGCCGGCCGTCCGTCCGGCAGGAGGGTCCAGTCGAAGGTCTGCTGGGGTGCCGCCATGTCGAACGGCACCACGTGATCGAGAACCAGGATCGCCACGGAGTGCATGACCGCCACCCTAGGTGTGTTCCCGCCGGCCCGGTGACGTGGGATCGCGATGGCTCCGGCAGGGAGAACACAGGTGGGACGGGTTGGCGGGAATCCGTTGGAAGCTGTCGTTCCAGCCCCTGGGTGATCACGCCGGGGCGCCCTAGCGTGGGCGCCGTCCCCCGCCTTCACGGAAAGAGCCCCGGTGACCAAGATCCTGCTGTCCCTCCATGTCCTGGCGGCCATCGTCGCCGTCGGTCCCGTGACCGTCGCGGCCAGCATGTTCCCGCCCGCCGCGCGCCGAGCGGCTCCCACGACCGTCGGCACGGTGGCGCTGCTGCACCGCATCTGCCGGGTCTACGCCGGCGTCGGTCTGACCGTTCCGGTCCTCGGGTTCGCCACCGCGGCCGCCATGGGCGTCCTCGGCAGCGGATGGCTCGTCACCTCCATCGCCCTGACCGCCGCGGGCGCGGGCGTTCTGGCCGCCTTCGTCCTGCCCCGGCAGGAGGAGATCCTGGAGCAACTGGAGGGCGAACAGGCGCCCGATCGCCGCGCCACCGTGCAACTCGCCATGCTCACCGGCATCTTCAACCTGCTCTGGGCGACGGTCACCGTCCTGATGGTCGTCCGCCCGGGTTCCACGACGGGAGCGTGAACAACCGGCCTTCACCTGTCACGGATGTCCGGTCTGCGTCAAGTCATCCCAAGGAATTCACACTCCGGGACACCGTGCCGCCTACACTCGCAGTCTCGCCCCCGCACGGGGCCGACGAGCAGAAAGGCGCGTTGACGGGTGTTCCAGGATTCCCCCATCTACGACCGACTCATCGCGGAGCGCGGTGACGTACCCGCACAGGTGCGCCGCGAGGCCGAACGTGTGAGCAGGGAACTGGAGCTGGTCATGCGGCCCTCACAGTCCCTCGGCTACGACCGCCCGCATTCCCCGGGCGCGGGCTGGCAGCGCGCGGGCATGCTTCCCGGCCCGCGCCCGCAGTGAACCGGGGCGGCTGCCCGGGCCCGGCCCGCTGCCGGGCCCGGTGCTCAACGGACCCTCGTGCTCGAGCCGTTGACGTGTGACGGCTGGACCGGGACGGGCCGGGCCAGCCACTCGGCGATGGTGCGGGCGATCGGCTGACCCGTCTCCACCTCGACGAACCCGAACTGCCCCGACTGGTTGCACTCCAGAAACCACCAGGTCCCGTCGGAGTCCTCCACGAAGTCGAAAGCCCCGTACGCGAGTTCCGCCTCCCGGAGATAGGCCAGGACGCCCGGCGCGATGCGGGACGGCACCTCTGTGGGCTGCCACGGCGAGCCCGGCGCGGCGAACCGCACGTCGACGTCGTCCGGATCAGCGTCCTCGGCGGTCGCCTTGCGGGCGGCCAGCATCCGCTCGCCCACGACGGTGAGCCGGATGTCGGCCCGCTTGGTGATCCGCCGCTGCAGCAGCGTCGGCCCGAACGCCACGGCGGAGAAGTCCGTGTCGGGCGCGACCCGGCTGGTCGGCACGGCCCGCGGCGGGTCCTGTGGATGCGCGCCCGACACCGGCTTGACCACCAGTTCCGGGTAGCGCTCGGCGAACTCTCGGGCGGCCCGCGGGAACGTCGTGATCAGCGTCGCGGGCACGGGCAGGCCACATCTCTGGGCGAGCCGCAGCTGCCACGGTTTGTGACGGGCCCGGCGGGCCGCGTCGGGGTGGTTCATCCAGCGCGCGTCCGAGCCCCGCAGCATGCCGTAGAGCGCCTGGGCGGCCTCCTCGGTCAGCCAGGCGGACGGCTGAACCGCCCGCGCGGCCGGGATGCCGGGCCGGCGTACCCATATGGACCGGAGCCCCCCGATGCTCACCAGCCGCCCCCCGGCGGACAGATGGCCGCGGAACCGGCCGTGCACGTACTCCCCCGAGAGCGAGACTCCACCGGTCAGGTCCGCGGGATCGACCCGGACCACCGGAACCCCCGTCGCGTTCAGGTGCACGACCACCATGTCCGCGGTGACGTCCTCCTCACAGGTGAGGATCAGTACGGTCATCGTCGGCGGCCCGCGGTCAGTCGTCGAAGTGCGTCTTGGAGCCGGCGGTGGACGTCGTGGTGCCGAACTCTCTCAACAGGGTGAAGTCACAGGCCGCGACCCGGCCGTCGCGGAGCACGTTCAACTGCAGTCCGGCGTCGTACACGTACGGAATGGCAGCTTCCAACTCCACTGCCGGGCGCGCGTAGTTGAGCGCGAACGGTTGCATCGTCTCTCCCTCGTCGGTACTGCGCCGAGCAGGCGGCGGCCCAGGGGCGAGTCCGCCCGGTCCGCCGACCTGATTCGGCTTCCAGAGACTTATACGAATCGAACGGGTGGTTGGTTTCCTTACTTTCCGTAGTCATCGGCCAGTTGCCGGTCCGGCCGGTGTGCCGAACTGCGCTCCCGTTCGCCGAGGGAGCCGCGGACAGTGCGCAGAGCGAGCAACAGGACGCCGATGTCGTCCAGGTACACGGGGTCGGGCACCAGGTCGGTGGGCAGCACGAGATACAGCACCGCGCCCCAGAAGACCCAGCGGGGGCCCGTGGGCAGTCCCGCGCGCCGCAGGTCGCGCCGGGTGCGGACCAGCCGTACGAGGACGGTGACGGCGAAGGCGAGGACGACGGCCGCGAGGGCCGCGGCCAGAATGATCACTTTTGTGGTCGTGTCCACGGGGCGCCCTCCTCCTGGCATGCCACGACACGGGGTGTCCTTAGCTGGATTCCCTTTTCCGGCGGCTGTATTGCGGCCGGGGCCCGACATGTCGGCGAGTCGGCGGATTTTCCCGTGCGCATGGTCATCCCGGTGGCTCACCCGAGTGGCACGGGGTGACGGGGGCGCCTAGTAATGGTCAGCGTAACGTCGCTCGTCACACGACGGGGGGCGCAGGAGCGGCCGCACTCTTCCCACGGAGGCGAGTATGACCACCTGCTCTTCATCACCCCGCTCGAACGGATCTGCCGTACCCGACGAGCCGAACGGGTCCGCCCAGCCGTCAGCCGAGACGACCGTCGCCACCGGCACGCACCCGGTGGAGCAGACGAGCGCGCAGCCCACCGCCGGCCCGTACGAGACGTACCCGGCGGGGACCTCCGAGCCCGTGGCCGGTTCCCACCCGGCCGACCGGGTGGCCGCCGAGCCCGTCGCCCTCGGCTCCCACCCGGCGGCCGGGACACCGACGCAGCCGCCGGCCTCCGAACCGGACCGTTCGGACCGGACCGCCGCCCGGCCCGTTGACTGCGACCCGGACGAGACGGACATGTCCGCCGCCCACGCCCCGGAGCGGGCCGCCGCGCAGCCGGCTCCTCCCGTCGAGGACTGGCTGGATCCCGCCGAGGCGAGGCCCTTGAGTCCCGCGCCGGACGCGACGGATGCCGCCCAGGGGCCCGCCCGGTCCGGCGCCGCGGACGCGGGCGAGGGCGCCGAGCCCGCCGCGCGCGGCGCGGACGGGGCCGATCCGCCGGCCGTGCCCGGCCCGGGCGACGCCGACCAGCCCGGTGCGCGGCCGTTCGTCATCCGGTCGCTCGACGACAACCCGGTGGAGCTCCGGCCCGGCACCGGTCCCGCCTCCGGCGCACCGTACGGCGACGCCGTCAGCGACCTGGTGCACGCCGCCGTGGCCGACCGGCCGCTGGAGGAGGTCGTCGACCTCATCGTCTCGCTGGAGGAGTCGCCCGACCACACGCAGGCAAGGGTGGACGCACTCCGCACCGCAGGGGTGAGCCGGTCCGTCGAGGACGTGTCCCGGATGATCGCCCTGCTCACGAAGCCCCCGCGCGACGCCGAGTGCGCGGACGAGGCGATCCGGGCCGCGGCCGCCCACCGTCCGGTGGAGGAGGTGACCCGGCTGGTGACGCTGCTGCACAAGGAGCCGCAGGAGCCCCACGTCCGTGAGGAGGCCCTGCGCGCGGCCGCCACCGGCCGGTCCGTCGGGGAGCTGGTCGAGCTGATCGACCGCCTCGGACTGGAACGGCTGGACCGCGAAGGCCCTCGCCCCCAGGAGACCGCACGCCCCGAGAGCGGGACGGGCGGGCCGGCAGCGCCCGGCCGTCCGGGCCAGCGCCGCACGGCAGGCCAGGGCAGGGTCCGCGAGAACCACCGCATCCTCGACGACTCACCGCCGGACCGCGAGCTTGCCGCGGACCGGCTCGCCCGGTCCGTGTCCTGGTCCGGCTGGCTCGCCGCCTTGGCCCTTGTCACCTGCGCGGTGGTCCACTTCCCGCTGCAGCGCGGCGATGCGTCCCTGCAGCTGCACGCGTTCGCCCTCGGCCTGTCGGTGCTGTGCACGGTGCTGGCGCTGCTGCTGGCCATGCGCCCCGTGGCGCTGGTGCTGGCCGGTGCGGTTCTGGTGCCCACCGTGCTGGCCGGGGCCCAGGCGTACGGCAACTCCTTCCCGTCGGCGTCCCTGCCCCGGGCCGTCGATCTGGCGCTCGCCCCACCGTGGCTGGCCGCCGGGGTCGCCGTGTGCGCGGCACTGCTGGCCCTGGTCGCGCTGGTCTTCCGGGTGCTGGCGCCCATCGCCGTCAGGGAGTGGGCCGCCGCCCCGGTCGGAGCGTCGTCGACCGACTGAGACAGACGGGTGACCGGGGCGAGCGGCCGATGCCGGCCGCTCGCCCCGGCCACCCGTCTGTGCGGTGCCGTGTCACACCGCGCCCTGCACCCCGCGATCGAGCAGCCCCGTCAGCACCCGGTCCGGTGACAACGGGAGTTCACGCAAGCGCACGCCCGTGGCGTGGTGCACCGCGTTGCCGATCGCCGCGGCCGTTCCGACGATGCCGATCTCTCCGATCCCCTTGCTGCCCATGGGATTGAGCCGGGAATCCTCCTCGTCGAGCCAGTGCGCGTCGATCTCGGCGACGTCGGCGTGCACCGGCACGTGGTACGACGCCAGGTCCGACTCGGTGAAGTCACCGAACGCGGCGTCCATGGTGCTGCCCTCGGTCAGCGCCATGCCGAGGCCCATGGTCATGCCGCCGACGAACTGGGAGCGTGCCGTACGGGCGTTGAGGATGCGGCCCGCCGCGTACACCCCGAGCAGCCGGCCGACCCGCACCTCGCCGGTGACCGTGTCCACGGCGACCTCGGCGAAGTGCGCCCCGAAGGCGTGCCGGGCGAAGTCGCTCTCGGCGTCCGCTGCGCCCTTCGTGTCGGCCCGGACGTCGAGGCCCTGCTCGGGCAGCGGCCCCGGGTGCCCGGCGAGCCGTCGGGTCAGCCGGGCGCACGCCTCGTGCACCGCCCAGCCCCACGACGCGGTGCCGGACGAGCCGCCGGCCAGCGGCGCAGGGGGGAGTTCGGTGCTGCCGACCTCGATCCGGACCCGCTCCAGCGGCACCCCGAGGGCGTCGGCGCCGACCTGCGCGAGCACGGTCCGGGCGCCCGTCCCGATGTCGGTCGCGTTGATCCGCACCAGGAACGTCCCGTCGGGCCGTGCGTGAGCCGTCGCCGTGGACGGGGCCACCATGACGGGGTAGGTCGCCGCCGCCACGCCCGTCCCCAGCAGCAGGGGCCCTTGCCGGCGGGTACCCGGGCGGGGATCGCGCCCGGCCCAGCCGAAGCGCCGGGCGCCCTCGCGCAGACACGCGACCAGGTTCCGGCTGCTGAACGGCTTGCCGCTGTCGGGCTCGACGTCCGGCTCGTTGCGGACGCGCAGCTCGATGGGATCCATGCCGAGTTCGACGGCGAGCTCGTCCAGGGCGGACTCCAGCGCGTACATGCCGGGAGCCTCACCCGGAGCCCGCATCCAGGACGGCGAGGGCACGTCCAGTGCCGCCACCCGGTGCACCGTACGACTGTGCGGCGCGGCGTACACCACCCGCGCGGGCACCGCCGCCTGTTCCACGAACTCCTTGATGCGGGAGGTGTGGGTGGTGACCTCGTGCACGAGGGACTCGAGACGGCCGTCCGCGTCGGCCCCGAGCCGCAGCCGGTGCAGGGTCGGGGCGCGGTGCCCGACGACGGCGGGCAGGTAGCGCCGCGGCAGCGCCACCGTCACCGGCCGCCCGGTGTGCCGGGCCGCCATGGCGGCGAGCACCACGTCGGGCCGGGGCGTGCCCTTGGACCCGAAGCCACCGCCGACGTGCTCGGCGGTGACGACGATCCGCTCCGGCGGCAGGCCGAACAGCGCGGCGAGCGTGGCCCGTACGGCACCGGTGCCCTGGCTGGAGGTGTGCACGGTGAGCCGGCCGTCCTCCCACCGGGCGGTGCTGGCGTGCGGCTCCATCGGGTGGTTGTGCAACGGCGGCACCCGGTAGGCGACGTCCACCCGGGCGGCCGCGGAACCGAACGCCCCGTCGGGGTCGCCCTGTTCCCGCACGGCCGGATGACCGCCGTTGGCCTCCTCGGGCACGTACACACCCGGGTGCGAGACGGTGAGGGCCACGTCGTGCTCTTCGGCGTCGTAGGTGACGCGGACGGCGGCGGCACCGGCCCGGGCCGCCTCCAGGGTCTCCGCCACCACCAGGGCCACGAACCAACCGCGGTGCGGAACCCGGGCGTTCTGCAGCACGGCGAGCGTGGGATCGTCCGGCTCCGCGAGGCGCGGCGC